>RFHO01000104.1 GCA_003696385.1 Planctomycetota bacterium
GTGTGCGTTCCTGGTGAACGGACGCCGATGTAGGGCCGCGGCGTTTCGCAATCGCGGGGGCGAATGATAAACTGGTCGCTCCTTTTCTCCGTTCGGCGCTGGCTGCGGATGTTTCGCACCGCCGGGGGCCGGTCGTCGGGAGCGGCCGGGATGTCTGCCCGGCCGAAAGGCATTTCGGACACGAGGTCGCACGATGGACGATCAAGGTTTCCGGTTTCTGCAGCAGCTGCTGGAGACGCCGAGTCCTTCGGGCTACGAGTCGCGGATTCAGGATTGCATCGCCGAGTACGTGCAATCGTTCGCGGACGTGGTGGAGCGGGATTGGCACGGGAACCTGATGGCGGCCGTGAATCCTCAGGGCCACCCGCGGATTCTGCTGGCGGGCCACTGTGACCAGATCGGCCTGTTGGTCAAGCGGATCGACGAACAGGGGTTCGTGTGGTTTTCGCCGATCGGCGGCTGGGATCCGCTGGTGCTGATCGGGCAACAGGTGCAGGTCTGGTCTCGCCACGGGCCCGTACCGGGCGTGATCGGCCGCAAGCCGATTCACTTGCTGTCGCCGCAGGAACGCAAGAAGGTGCCGCAGCTGACGGATCTGTGGATCGACATCGCCGCGCGGTCGCGTGAAGAGGCGATGGAGAGGGTGGAGCTCGGCGATCCGGTGACGGTGGAACTGGGAGTGCGGCGGCTGGCCAACGACTGTATCGTCGGGGCGGGTGTGGACAACCGGATCGGCGTGTGGACGGTGATGACGGCGTTGCAGCGTGTGCGGGCCCTGAATCCTCAGGCCGCAGTGTACGCCGTTTCGACGGCTCAGGAAGAGATCGGACTGCGGGGCATCCGGACCAGCGCGTTCCGGATCGATCCGGCGATCGGCATCGCCGTGGACGTGACGCATGCGACGGATTGTCCGAACTACAACCAGAACGAGCATGGCGAGGTGGGGATCGGCAAGGGGCCCGTTCTGGTTCGCGGGCCGAACGTCAATCCCGAGGTTCATGCGCGTCTGAAGCGGATTGCGGAAACGTCGGGCATCGAAGTGCAGCACTACGGACTGGCCAAGCCGGCCAGCAACGACGCCAACGCGCTGCAGATCGCTCGGCAGGGGACGGCGACGGGGTTGGTGACGATTCCCAATCGCTACATGCACACTCCCGTGGAAATGGTCTGCCTCAATGATGCCGACGCGGCGGCGACTCTGATTGCAGAATTCTGCGCAGGGGTGACGCCGCAATGCGATTTCACGCCGCGATGGTGAGCGCGACCGGGATCCGGAGGACCTTGCGGGCGGGGCGTCGGCGGTTCGCAGGGTGTGGCGACCACGAGCAGCCGGCAGGGGTGCTTTGCCGTTGCTGTGGCCGAGGAAAATGGAGAGAGGCGGACGTGGCGTTTCTGCGTTTCGTGCGTGGCGGCCCTTCCGAGGGGATTGTGGCGCTGGAGAAACCTCAGGTGGTCCTGGGGCGGCATCCGTCGTGCGACGTGGTGCTGGACTACGCCGAAATCAGCCGGCATCACGCCCGGATTTTCGAGAACCACGGGAGCTACTTCATTGAAGATCTGCGGAGTCGCAACGGGACTCAGGTCAACACGCGGCCGGTTCGGGACGTCACGCCGTTGCGGCACGGCGATCGCGTGCAATTGTGTGACGTGGAATTCGTCTTCCACGAGGGCAGCGGTGAAGGGATGTCCGCGGTCCAGGCGGAGCAGGACACGCGAGCATCGGGCCGCACGGCCGGTGCGAGCCCTCCCGCGGCAAGCGGCGAGACGTTGCAGCCGAACTCGACGACGACGGTGCGCTCGCTGGGGGCTCTCGATTCGACCGGCGATCCCGGTTCGGCGGCGCGTCCTGCGGCCCCCGCGCGGAGGGGCATCGAACGTGGGACGGCCGGTCGTCGCCTGGGGGCCGTGGTGGCCGCTGCCGATCGGGCAAGCGAGGCGAGCGCCGAGCGGGCACTGGTGAAGCTCCGGGCCCTGACGCGGTTCAGTCGCAATCTGACCGGCCATTTCGGTTTCGCGGAACTGCTGAAGAGCCTCACCGGGGGGTTGTTCGAGTTGTTCCCCCAGGCGCAGCAGGTCGTTTATCTGGAACCGTCGGCCGGGCACCCGAATGAGTTCGAGGTTCGCTGGATCGCCGATCGGCAGGGGAGGCCGTCGCCCGCACCGCAGGTGAGCCGCGAGATTCTGCAACGGGTGTTGCAGAACGGCGAAGCGCTGCTGAGCGAAAACGTCGCGGGCGACGCGCGGTTCGATCACACCGAGAGTGTGGAGCGGATGACGGCCTGTTCGGTGATGTGCGTGCCGGTGGTGGACCACCAGGAGAACGTGATCGGTGTCCTGCAGTTGACGGCACCGCTGCTGGCGGGGCGTTTCGACCACGACGACCTGGATCTGTTCGCCAGTGTCGCCGCACAGTTCGGCCTGGCGCTGCAGACGTTGCGGTTGTACGAAGCGCGGCTGCGGGAGCGGGATCTGCAGCGGGAACTGGAGCTGGCCACGCAGGTGCAACTGGGATTCCTCCCGCGCCGGCCGCCACGAATTCCCGGCTACCGATTCGCCGACTTCTACGAGCCGGCACATGGGGTCGGCGGGGATTACTTCGACTATGTGCCGCTGCGGGACGACCGCTGGGCGGTGGTCGTGGCGGACGTGGCGGGCAAGGGCATGCCGGCCGCTCTGTTGATGGCCCGGATCTGTTCGGCGGTCCGCAGCCATCTGCACATCTGCGGGGATCCGGGAGAAGTTCTGGAGCGGTTGAATGCCGATCTGGTGACCAGCGCGTTGGGACATCGGTTCGTCAGTTGCGTGATCGCCGTTCTGGATGTGCGATCACATCGAATCGATCTGGCCAACGCGGGGCACTGGCCGCCGTTGCGTCGAACGCCCGAAGGTGATGTGGCTTCGGTTGGAACCACGGAGTCCGGCCTGCCGCTGGGGATCAGCGGGGAGGCGCGTTACAAGGTGACCCGGTATCCGATCGCGGTCGATGAAACGTGGCTGTTGTACACGGACGGCGTGACGGAGGCGAAGGGGCCGGACCGGGCCATCTACGGGATGCCGCGGTTGGTCGAATACCTCCGCAACGGCCCGTCGGACGTGGAAGCGCTGATTCAGGGGCTGGTGGCGGACGTCGATCGCTTCAGCGAAGGTTCGACGCGGACCGACGACATGTGTATCGTGGGATTTCAGCGGACGGCCGGCGCGCAGCCCGCCGAGAAACGCGACGGCGATTGACCGGTCAGCACGTGTTGCCAGCACGTGTCGGCAGGCGGTGAAGCGAGGGAACAAGGGCGCACGGCTCGCAGCGGTGCGAAGCCCGGCGGTCGATCGCGTGCCGAACGACCGGGCGCCGAGGCCATCGGAGGACGGTGTGATGCAAGCGCCGCGACACATCCGTCTGTTGCGGGAATCGGGCGTGCTGGAGCTGGCTTGGGACCGGCAGGACGTCTATCGTCTTCCCTTCCGGCTGTTGCGGGGGGCTTGTCCGTGTGCCGGGTGCGTGGAGGAGATGACCGGCCGGCGGATCTACGGCCCGGAAGACGTGCCGGAGGACATCGCACCGGTGGACGCAGAGCTGGTGGGGAACTACGCCCTGCGGATCGTTTGGAACGACGGGCACAACACCGGATTGTACACGTGGGAGCAACTGCGGGCGCTGTGCGACGCGGAAGGAGCCCAGCAGATTGCGTAACGTTGCGCTGCGTTCACGGCGACGAAGAACGTTTCGAGCGTGTAAGGCGGAATGCTCGGAGCGGCCGGCACCGATCGTGTTGCGATGCCGCTGAGACGCCGTGACGAATGGGGATGAGGATGATCACCGGCACAGGGGGCGATCGCCGGCAAAAGAGTCGACACCGCGCGGGCCGTCGGAGGGTGGCAAGGCGGGCGCCGCTTCACCGGGCGCGGCGGAAACCCGGCGCGGGCGCGGTGCTTGGGGCGAGCGGGAGCGGACTGCATCGCGAGGTGTCCGATGTCGACGACGTTGCCGACGCGGTTCAGCGATGACGAGCTGCGGCAATATGCGGACGTGGGCTTCGTCATCGTGCGCGGGCTGCTGAGCGAGGAGGAGACGGATCTTTTGCGGGCGATCGCGCACCAGGACCGCGTTCTGCGCGAGCGGGCGTATGCCCGCGCCGACGGGGAAGGCGGGGCGGTGAAGCTGGTGGTGGAGAACGAATTGCCGCGCGACACGATCTATGGCGCCATTGTACGGGCCCGTCGGGTTGTGGACCGCATGGAGCAGCTGCTGGGGGAAGAGGTCTATCATTACCACCACAAGATGATCCTGAAGGAGCCGCGGGTGGGTGGGGCCTGGGCGTGGCACCAGGACTACGGGTACTGGTACAACTTCGGCTGCCTGTATCCGTCGTTGGCCAGTTGCATGATTGCGGTCGATCGGGCGACCCGGGAGAACGGTTGTCTGCAGGTGCTGGCCGGATCGCAGCGGGCGGGACGCGTCGATCACGGCCCGGTCGGTGATCAGACCGGAGCGGACCCCGAGCGTGTCGCGGCGCTGTGCGAGCGGCATCCGCGGGTGCATGTGGAGCTGGACCCGGGCGACGCTGTGTTTTTCCACTGCAATCTGATGCATCGCTCTGACCAGAATCACAGCGATCACCCGCGGTGGGCGTTCATCTGCTGCTACAACGCGCGGAGCAATTCCCCGTACAAGCCGTCGCGGCACCCGGTCTATTCGCCGCTGGAAAAGTGGGACGACACCCGAGTGCTGGAGGTGGGCCGGGCTCACCGAAAGCGACAGCAGGCAGACGTGTCCGCAACCGGTTCATGAGCCTGTGCGACTGGCCGGGGATTCGTCGTGTGGCGACGGGGCCACGAGGGTTTGCCGCGGCCGGCGGTCGCGAAGAGACGGGCGGGGCGGTCGAGCAGAAGCCTGGTTGCGGAACCGCTGCGAATGGTGTGTCCGTCCGATCAAGGGAGACGAGCGTGTCGAATTTTTATGCCACACCGATTCCACTGCCGAGCGAAGTTCGGGGGACCGAAGAACTGGCTTCGCCGGCGCTGATCGTGTTTGCGGACCGTCTGGAGCGGAACCTGCGTCAGATGGCCGCCATTGCCGGCGAGGTTCAGCGACTGCGACCGCACTGCAAGACCCACAAGACGGCGGAAATCATCCGGATGCTGGAGCGGATGGGAGTTCGCCGGCACAAGGCGGCGACCGTCGCGGAGGCGGAGATGGTGGCGACCGCCGGTGGGAGGGACGTGTTGCTGGCCTACAACCCGGTCGGACCGAACATTCCGCGGGTTGTGGCGTTCCGCCGTCGGTTTCCGGAGGTGCGGCTGGCTGTGACGGCGGATCACCAGCAGCCGCTGCGGGAGCTGGCCGAGGCCGCGCAGCGGGCGCGCGTCGAGGTGGACGTGATGCTGGATGTCGACACCGGCCAGCACCGCACGGGCATCGCCGTCGGCGAAGATGCGGCTCGGCTGTACCGTCGGATCGCGGAACTTCCGGGCGTTCGGCCGGCAGGACTGCATGTGTACGACGGCCACAACCACCAGCCGGAGCGGAGCGACCGTGACGAGGCGGTGTCGGCGATCTGGCGCCAGGTGTCGAGCTTTCGCGATGCACTGGTGGCGGCGGGCCTGCCGGTTCCGGAAATCGTGTGCGGTGGCACGCCCACGTTCCCCTGTTATGCCGGCATCCGGGATGCCGCGATCACGCTGAGCCCCGGGACATGCGTGTACCACGACGCCAATTACGGTCGGCACTTCCGCGACCTGCCGTTCGAACCCGCGGCGGTGCTTCTGACGCGGGTCATCAGCCGTCCCACCGACCGCCGGGTGACGTTCGATCTGGGGTACAAAGCGGTGGCGTCGGACCCACCGGCCGGCCGACGTGTATTCTTCCCGGCGATTCCCGACGCACGGGAAGTGCTGCACAACGAAGAGCACCTGGTGATCGAAACGGAAGCGGCGGAGCGATTTTCGCCCGGCGACGCGTTGTTCGCGATCCCGACGCACGTCTGTCCGACTTCCGCTCTGCATCGCCACGTGTACGTGGCACGAGACGGGGCGATCGCGGAGCAGTGGCCGGTGGTGGCACGCGACCGCAAGCTGACCGTCTGATGCGACGGTACCGCCGGACTCCGCCCACCTGCGATCGCGAAGGTGCGGCAATCCGAGGGATGGGGGCGGCAAGGTGCCCGTGTGGCACGACGCTGTTGCGTTCGGCGTCGACCGTTCCCGGGGCCATGAGGAACAACCGCTGCGCGGAAAAAAGCCCCGCCGCGTTCGGCGTCCGGCGGGGCCCTTACCGTGGGCCGGCTCCCGCTGACAAGGCGGGCCGATCAGTGGTTGAACAGGAAGGCCGGGCTGTTGATCAATGCCCACGCCAGGTCCTGGGCGACGGTCAGACGCGCATTCTGCAATTGCCTGGTGCTGAGTTCGACCGCCCGCCTCAGCTCGGCCAGTTCCGGGTCGACGGGGACGGGCTTGCTGGCTTCGGCCAGTTTGGCCTCGAGTTCTTTCAGCTTCGGATCGGCGGGGAGCGGCTTTTTCGCCTCGGCCAGTTGCTTGCGCAGTGCAGCGAGCGTGCCGTCCGCGTCGCGGTAGAACTTCGCCAGTTCGTCCTGCTGCTTTTTCGAACGCTTTTCGGCCGGCGTCCGCAGGATTGCCAGGATGTTTTGCGGCAACTTGTCCAGCGGAACCGGGCGTGGGTGGTTCGTGACGGACCAGCGGAACTTGCCGATCGTGTGCTGATTGCTGCGGAACAGCTGGTGCATGAGGATCGTCAGCCGCGTCGGTGTGCCGGGTTTGCCGAGGTCCGTGCCCAGTTCGAAGACGGCGGCGTGCGGTTTGCCCATTTGCGGGGCGATGGCCCAGCCGTTGTTCACGTTGGCGCGGTTGCCGTCGATCGCCGTCTTGACGTCGTACCCGTTCTGGCTGAAGTCGGCGACGGCGCGGATCAGGGAGACGTTGGCCGGTTTGCCGGCGTCTTGGGCGGCGGCCTTGACTTCCAGTTCGGTGAGGACGAAGTTGCCGTCGCCGGCGCGGCCGGGGCCTTTGCGGGGCAGTTTGTCGTCCGGCAGCACTTCCAGCCGCAGCGCCGTGATACCGGCGACGTCCGTCAGCCCGCTGATTTCATAATGGCCGCGTCCGTTGTTGCCGGTCACCAGGATGGAGCCGTCTGCGGTCTGGGCGAGCTTCGCACCGAAGGAACTCTTCAGGGAATCGGCCTTCAGTGCAGTCCACCGGACCGGCTGCAATACACGCTGCTGCCACTGTTGGAATCCGGCATCGAGTTCTTTCCGGCGCTGCTGGATTCGTTTCTCGATGTCGGCGATCCGCTCGGCCTGCTTGCGCTTGGCGGCGTCGAGTTTGGGCTGGATCTGCTTCCGGTACGCACCCAGAGCCGCTTTTGCGGCGGCGATGCGCTTTTGCCGTTCGGCCTCCAGCCGTTCCATGGTCGGCCGCAGCTTTTCTTCCAGTGAGCGCCGTTGTGCCACGAGTGCTTCGTGTTCGGGGCGCAGAGACTGCAGGGTTTCCAAGAAGGCACGGGTTTCCGCTTCGGTGGCGGGGCGATTGAGGATTTGCAGAAACAGCTCGTTGACCAACTGGCGATCGTCCTGGATCCGGTCGACGAGCCGCGCGATGGCGTTTTTGGGGTCGCTGATCGCGCGCCCGACGGTTGGACCGCTGACCAACGCCATGACGGGTCCCAGTTGCAGGGAACTGGTCCGCTCACACTCGCAAGCGCTCTCCCGTGGCGGCCGTCCCAGATTGGCCAGGAAGCCATCGGGCAGCTTGATGTTGCTGTCGTAAAGCTGCTGCGCCCGCGTGCCGGCGGGCACGCCCGGGATCTGCGGCGTGCTTCCGGTGACGAAATAGATGGCGTCGAACAACACTTCCGCCGGCAGACGTTTCGGCAGGGCGTGGGAGTAATTCTGCTGGTCGTCTTCGTTGAACGGATTGGTCTTGATCGACAACTGGTACGTGCGCGACGTGCAGATCAGCCGCATCAGGGCGCGCGTGTCGAAGCCGTGCTCGATGAAGTACGCGGTGAGGCGGTCCAGGAGTTCGGGATTGGTGGGTGGATTTCCGGCCCGGATGTCGTCCAGCGGCTCGATAAGTCCGCGACCCAACAGATATCCCCAGATGCGATTGACGTAGCTGCGGGCGAAATAGGGGTTGTCGGGCGACGTGATCCAGGCGGCGAGCAGTTCGCGGCGCGTGGGTTGCTTGGAGGCCGGGGGCCGGAAGGACACTTCGTACGGGAATTGCGGTTGGGCCGGCTGGCCGGTCCGCAGGTGGATCAGGTCACCCTGTGGGCGGTCTTCGACGATCTCGAACAGCGGCTTGGCGCCCTCCACGGCCGTACCGCCGATGCGACGTTTGCCGCTCTTGGGATCCGGCTTCAGGGTGAACTGGGCAAAGTAGGCGCCAAGGTGGTAGTACTGGTCCTGGGTCCAGCGTTCGAAGGGATGGTCGTGGCACTTGTTGCAGTTGAACCGGATGGCCAGGAAGAGCTGCGTGGTGTTTTCCATCGCATCCTGTGGGGTGCGATGAATCTTCCAGTACGACGCCGGCGGGTTGTCGATGTTGGATCCGGTGGCGGTCAGGATCTGGTAGACGAACTTGTCGTAGGGGACGTTCTGTTCGATCTGCCGGCGAATCCATTTGTAGTAGGCCATGGCGCCTTCGCGGCCGAGGAACTTGCTGTTGACCTGCAGCAGGTCCGCCCACTTGTTCGTCCAATGATCGACGAATTCGGGGCTGCCGATCAGTTCGTCCACCAGTGCTGCGCGTTTCTCACGGCTGGGACGATCGTCGGCCAGGAATTTCTTGACGGCGTCGGCCGAGGGCGGCAGACCGGTCAGGTCGAGGTACACACGGCGGATGAATTCGGCGTCCGTGCACAAGTCGGACGGAACGATCTTCATCCGCTGCAGCTTCTTGTCGACCAGTTCGTCGATGAAGTTGTAGACCGGTCGCTGGACCCACTGAAAGCCATCGCGATCACCCATCACGGTGAGTGTGGTGGCGGCGTATTGGCCTTCGTACCGGGCCAGGATCGGTGCTTCGCCGCGGCGGATCGCGGTGACCAGTCCGCCTTCGACGACCTCGGCGACCTCCGTGTTTCCGCTGGAGATGACCGCGTCGCGTGTGACGTCGCGTTGCGAGCCGTCGGAGTAGGTGGCCACCACGCGCAGTTGCTGTCGCTGGCCTTCGCGCTGAATGATCGGGTCCTTGGGAAAGAATTCGATGGCAGTGACCCGAGGTGTGTCCGGATCGAGGCGGGCCCCCAGGGCGATCCAACGGCGGATGACTTCATAGTACGCTTCGCCGGGAGTGGTCAGTTGCCCGCCGACGTGTGGGACGCTGCCGCTGGCCTTCAGCAGCATCAGGCTCTTGTCCGGCACGGCGATGTTGGCCCGCCGGGATTTGTGGTCGTCGGTGAACGACCGGGTGTCGAAGATCGGGTCATATCCGCGCAGGGACAGCTTGAAGCCGTTCTTGCCTTCCTTCGCACCGTGACAGGTTCCGGCATTGCAGCCGATTTTCGACAGCACCGGATTGACGTGCTTGATGAAGTCGATGGGGTATTCCGGGGTAACACGTTTGGCGACGATCCGCGCGGAAGCGGTCTGATCTTTCAGCCGCACCGTGACGACGGTTTCGCCGTCGTGATTGGCCCACACCCGCCCTCGACGTGTGACGGTGACCGCGTCGTTCGACAGCGCGAACGTGACCGCGCGGGTCACGTCGACGGCATCACCGCCGGCCGTGCGGGCCATCACCACCAGCTGGCCTTCGTCGTACGGACCGTCGATGGTCAATTGCGGGGGCAACACGTCGAGCCCCACGATCCGGAAGTCTGCGGGCGTCGGTTCGGCGAACCGGTCGTCCTGATAACGGCGCACGATCGGTCGCGGCTCGAACTGGGCCGTGCCGGTGACCTCGACCGGCATGAACTGCTTGATGAGCTTGCCGGTGTCGCGCTCGAAAAGCCGCACGAAGCCGTCGGCCCCAGCGGCGGCCAGCGTTTTGCCGTCGGGGCTGAACGCCAGGGTGAACACGCCACCGGAGGGGATCTCGATGTCGGCGACGCGGCGGATGCCCTGACGGCGGAAAGCCGCGACTTTCTTTTTCTCCTCGGCCGAGCGCGACTGGGTCGTCTTCTGCAGGATCGGCAGCAGATCCTTGGGAATTTCGGTGTTGAAGTCGTAGGCGTAGACGTGGATGTAACCGCGGCCGTCGAGACTCGAGCCGGCCGCCAGCAGTTTCCCGTCGGGGCTGATATCGACGGCGAAGATCCGGCCGGGCATCGGGTCGAATTCGCGCAACAGGTTGGCGTTGTCGCCGATCACCCGCTTGGTCTTGCGAAAGACCTGGAACAGTTGCGGGACGCCCGCGGAGCTTCCGACCAGGATTTCGTCCCGCTGCGGGTGGCGGGCGACGGCCTGAATGCCGCCTTTCAATGCTCCCGGGGTGATCGAAGTGATGTTGTCGACGAATCGTTCCGTCGCAACCTCGGTGAGCTTCGCCGTGCCGGCGCGGTCCACGGAGATCAGGTGTGTTCCATCCTTGGAGAAGACCGTGTCGAGCACCCAGTCATTGTGGGCGCCTTGGAAAAGCACCTGCCGGCCCGTTTCCGCCTCGATGGCGCGGACGGTGGTGTCCGCACAGCCGAAAGACACCAGCTTGCCGTCCGGCGACCAGTTGACGCCGTAGAGGGTGTCGTAGGTGACTGGAACGGACAGTTTCAGGGATCGCTTGGCGACATCCCAGATCTGGATTTCACCCATCCGACAGGGCTGGCCGCCGCTGACGGCCAGGTACTTGCCGTCCGGTGAGAACCGTACCGATTCGATGCGTTCGGACAGCCCGACGAGCCGCGCGACCAGCCCGCTTCCGTCCGCCTTGTGCAGAAGGACTTCGTGAAACCCGGCCACCGCAAGCCATCGGCCGTCGGGGGAATAGTCGATCGACGTGATCACCGGAGGCAGCGAGTAGACCGGCGGGTGGTCCTGATCGAACCGCTGTTCGGCATTCGGAGGCGTGTCGTTTTCGGCGCCCTGTTCGATCCATTTCTCGATCAGCTCGATTTCGGCATCGCTGAGCGGCTTGCCGTTTTTGGGCATCTTGGCCTTGCCGTTCAACGGCAGAATCAGGTCGAGCAGAAAACTCTCCTCGGGTTTGCCCGGCACGATGGCCGCCTCGCCGCTCTTGCCGCCCTTCAGCAGTGATTCGAAGGACGTCATGACGTAACGGCCGTCGGCCTTGGCCGGCTGGTGGCAACCATGGCATCGGGCCTGAAAGATCGGGCGGATCTGTTTGTAGAAGCTGACCTTCTGACCGGCTGTCGCGGGCGGTTCGCTGTTTTCTTCGGCATGGGCCGGAAATCCGAGCGACGAAACGACGAGCATCACGGTCGCGAGCCACACCAGCGAACGCCCCGCGCCTGACGACGAAGGATTGCGACGAGCAGGGGATCGGCGGTGCGGTCCCGCTCCGGACGGTCGCCTGTGCGAAGTTGTGCTGGCGTCTTTCATGGGTTTCCCGATGGCGGCAAGGGTAAAGGCGGATGACATCATGGCACCACCTCTGGCATGAGCATAAACCGATTGCGGGGTTGGCAGCGCGGCGGGCAGAGAACGCTACCACGATCAAGCGAAAGCGTGTAGCGGCGGGATGACCGGGCTCTGTCGTCGCGGTCCTGTCGCGGGGGCACCATCGATGTTCGCCCGGAAGCTGGCTACACCGTGTTTGGAACTCTCACACCGTCTCCCCGTTCGACGGCGACATGCCGCCGGTGGGGCTGCGCAGCATTTGCGCGGGCGTGTCTTCTGGGAAGCGGCAAGGGATAAAGGCGGCCCGCACGTGGTCCATGACGACGCCGGTCGCTTCGAATTCGATGGTAAACCCGCGGCGGCGGGTTTTCAACCACGCATCAATCGTCATGGATCGATGGCGGACGGCGATCGCCGCGACCGTGACGGCTGGCCCGGCGGTGCGGCGGGAGGAGGCGAAAGGGAACGTGCCGACGGTTCCGCGGTGCTGCGGCCTCCGCATCCCGTACCGGTCCGAACGTGAATCCGCGTGCTCCGGGGGATGGAGCCTTGCCGCGGGGCAGAAGCTGTCACTCCCGGTCATGTCCGGTTCCGCTCGCCGGCCCGGGCGTCGTGTTCCCGGCATCGGATTGCGGGCAGGAAGACATCACCCGGCGGCGCGCCGGCCGGCCGGGGCGTACCGACCGACCCGGTGAATGCGGGCGTAGACGTCATTGAGGATCCAGTGAAAGACGGTCAGATGGATGGACTCGACCATCCCCATGTCGTCCAGCGGCACATGGACGACGTCGTGGGCGATCTGTTTCAGGCGGCCGCCGTCGTATCCGGTCATGCCCCAGGTCTTCAGGCCGTGTTCGTTGGCCCATTCGACGGCACGGAGCACGTTGGGGCTGTTGCCGCTGCCGCTGATCGCCAGCACCAGATCGCCGGCGGCGGCGAAGTTCTTGAGCTGTTCGACGAAGATCCGGTCGAATCCTTCGTCGTTGGCCCAGGCGAGGATGTACGGCGTGTTGTCGGTCAGGCTCATCACCTTCAGCCGCGGGATGCGGTCGTCGTCGAATTCTTCGCGGCTGAGCGTGCTTTTGCCGAGGTCTTCACAGAAATGCGAGGCGTTGGCGCCGCTGCCACCGTTGCCGCAGATGAACAGCGTGCGGCCTTCGCGGTAGGCTTGATGGATGTCCGCGGCCAGGCGTTCGATGGCCTCCGCATCGAGCGATCGCAGGACGTCGCTGCAGCGTTCGAGATATGCCTGCAGATCCAGATCGATTCCGAGCATCGGGGTTTCCTCCGTGTGGCTGAGCGTGCCTCGAAGGGCCGCGATCGGGCTGCGCCGGTCGGTCGGCCGCGGCCGGATGCCGTTGTCGTCGCCTGTTTCTATACTCGAATGCGTTCCCGTCCGGGACCCCGATTTTCGCCCAGCCGGCGTTTTCGACGCGTACGCAACGCCGCGACGGTGTTTCAGCGGGCGGCGCGTTTCAGCCGGTGGGGGCCTGCGGGGAAGGCTGCGGCACGGGAGGGACGCGGCGGTCGGCCGTGGTCCGCGTGCAGTCTTCGTCGAGGCGGCTTTCGGCGACCGGGTGGAAAGCTCCGCTGATGGGCCGTGCCTATTTCTTGCCGGCTTTTCGGGTGCGACCGCGCGAGCGTGCCGAGCCCTTGGCCTGCTTTTCGCGGATCAGATCCAATGCTTCTTCGAGGGTCACCTCCTGTGGTTCGCGTCCCTTCGGCAGTGTGACGTTCAGCTTGCCGTACTTGATGTACGGCCCGTAACGGCCGGAATAGATGGCGATGGGCTCGCCGTCGTCCGGGTGCCTTCCCAGCTCGCGGATCGGCTCGCGGGACCGGGCTTGTTTGAGCAGTTCCAGGGCCCGCTCGAGTGTGATGGTTGCGACATCGTCCTGAGGACCGAGCGACTTGTAGGTCCGCCCGTGTTGCACGTAGGGGCCGTAACGTCCGATGCCGGCGAGAACGGGCTGACCGGTTTCCGGGTGCGTTCCCAGTTCGCGAGGCAGAGCGAGCAGCTTCAGGGCCGTTTCGCGGTCGATCGTTTCCGGATCGATCGTCTTGGGGATGCTGACGCGTTTGGGTTTGGGGTTTTCGTCCGTGACGTCGCCGAGCTGCAGGTATGGGCCGAAGCGGCCGGTCATGACGTAGATGGGTTGTCCGGTTTCGGGATCCGTTCCCAGTGTTCTCGGCCCCTGCTGCTTCTGCTGGAAGAGCTGTTCGGCCAGGGCTTCGTCGATGTCGGCCGGAGCGATGTCCGGTGGGAGCGATGCGGTGATGACCTGCTCTTTGCCGCGTTCCGCCTCGAGGCGTTTTTCGAGATACGGTCCGAACCGTCCCACGCGGATGTCCGTGTTCAGATTGTCCAGCCGCACGGTACAGGCTTCGCGGGGGTCGATCGTCTGTTCTTTCTGGCGGACCTGCGTATCGAGCCCGTCCTCGCCGAGATAAAACGCCCGGAGATAGGGGAGGCGTTCGGCCGTGCCGGCGGCGACGTCGTCGAGGGCCTGTTCCATTTCGGCCGTGAATTTCAGATCGACCAACTTGGGGAAGTACTTCTCCAGAAGTTTCGTGACAGCGATGGCGGTGAAGGTGGGGACGAGCTGATTGCCGACTTTTCTCACGTAGCCGCGATCCTGAATGGTGCCGATGATGGAAGCGTACGTGCTGGGGCGGCCGATGCCTTCCGCTTCCAGAGCCCGCACCAGAGTGGCTTCGGTGTAGCGGGGCGGCGGCTTGGTTTCGTGACGCTGCGGGCGGATCTCTTCGGGCCGGAGCGGTTCGTTCGGTTCCACGTGTGGCAGGATGTTCTCCTGGTCGTCCAGTGCCGCCTCGGGGTCGTCGACGCCCTCGACATAGGCGCGGAAGAATCCGGGGAACTCGATCCGCCGTCCGGTGGTGCGGAACTCGGCCCCGTTGGCCTGGATGCGGATGGTCTGAAACCGCAGTCTGGCTTCGGCCATCTGAGTGGCCATCGTTCGTTTCCAGATCAGCGCGTAGAGGGCGGCATCCTGGCCGCTCAACCCCAACTCGTCGGCGGTTTTCATTTCGTCGCCGGCCGGTCGGATCGCTTCGTGGGCTTCCTGGGCTCCGCGCGTCCGCGTCGTGAACTGGCGTGGCTGGTCGCTGAGGTATTCCGCACCATAGTTGTCGGCGATTCTCCGCCGCGCCGCCCGGATGGCTTCCTGAGAGAGATGCACGCTGTCGGTGCGCATGTACGTGATGTAACCGTTTTCGTACAGTCGCTGGGCGACCTGCATGGTCTGCTGGGCGCTCCAGCCGAGCTTGCGGTTGGCTTCCTGTTGCAGGGTGCTGGTGGTGAAGGGCGGATAGGGCTTGCGGGTTTCCGTCCGTTCCTCGATGTCGGCAACGACCCAGGGGCGACGCCGAAGCTGCTCGGCCAGCTCGGTGGCCCGCTGTTCATCCAGCAGGACCACGTCCGCATCGGGTTTCAGCTTGCCGGTTCGCTCGTCGAAGTCCTTTCCGGTGGCCAGGCGTTTGCCGTCCAGAAAGGCCATCGTCGTTTCGAAGGCTTCGTCGCGGGGGGTTCGGACGGTGGCCTTCAGATCCCAGTACTCGGCCTTGCGAAAGGCCATGCGCTGCAGCTCCCGCTCGACCAGCAGCCGGACCGCGACCGACTGCACCCGTCCGGCCGACAGGCCCCGAGCGATCTTCTTCCACAGCAGCGGGCTCAGTCGATATCCGTACAGGCGATCGAGAACGCGACGCGTCTCCTGGGCCTCGACGAGGTGCTGGTCGACGTCCCTGAGGTTGCGCATCGCCTCCTGAATCGCCGACTTGGTGATTTCGGAGAACACCATCCGCTTCACGGGAACCTTGGGCTCGAGCAACTGGACCAGGTGCCAGCCGATGCTTTCGCCTTCGCGGTCTTCGTCCGTGGCCAGGATCAGTTCGTCGCAATCCTTCAGAGCGGCCTTCAGTTCGCGGACGATCTTCTTCTTGCCGCGTGGGATCACGTACACCGGCTCGAAGTCGCGCTCGACGTTCACGCCCAGGTTGGCCCACGGTTCCTTTTTGATTTCTGCGGGGATTTCCGCGGCACTTGCCGGGAGATCGCGTAGGTGGCCCATGCTGGCCATGACCTTGTAATCGCTGCCGAGGAAGCCGGCGATCTTGCGCGCTTTGGCCGGTGACTCCACGACGACCAGTGCCTTGTATCGCTTCTTTTTCGCTTTTTTGGCCATTGGGGAGTGCCGTGTTCCTTCCAGCGAAAGTCAACCCGTTTCCACCCGGCGCGGCGGCTGTATGGGCGAGCCGCGTGCGGTCCGCGGTCGGCGCAGTTCGGACACCGGTAGAAGTCCCGCCGCCGAACATTCGGCAATGGCGCGGGGCGCCGACCGCGGCACGTTGCGGGCAGCCGCCGTCGGGCCGGGGTCCGCGACATGAGCGGGTCAATGTGGGCGGTTTGCTGGGTTGTGTCAAGCACTTGCCGAATTACAATGCGGCGGCCCGTTGTCGGACGGCGTGGCTTCGCGGTTGCTTCTTGCGCTATGAGACTTCCCTTGCGGCCGCCGGGACGGTCGCGGTTTCGGGGGTGGGTTTTGGCTGCGCGAAAAGCGGCGGGGCGGCCGGTGGACGCGATGTCAGCCGCCGGCGAGTACGCCCGACCGGATCATCGTCATCTGGGTGGGCCGTCCGGCCGGGGCCGGATGCATCTGCTGTTCTGGCAAATTTGGAGGCTCTTCGGCGAGCGGGACGGCTCGTCGCAAAGGACGGACCGATGCGCAATTCACCCTTCAAGGTCTTTCGCCGGAACCAGCGGTTGCTGATGGTGCTGCTGACCGGCATGGCGATGTTCGCCTTCATCCTGCTGGACCAGCTGATCAGTGCCGACACGGAGTCTCTGTTTCCGCTGGCCGGGGCGCTGATTCTGGGCGGGGCGTTCTGGATCATCGGCACGCAGGCGGGACGTCCGGGACGCTATGCGGCGTTGGGGGCGGTGCTGGGAGTGCTTGTGGGGCTGTGGCTGCCGCGGTTGACGGCGCCGCCGCCGGCGGTAGCGACCACGGCGGGTGATCTGACCGAACAGGATCTGACGCGGATGCTGCAGCGGCGGCGGATCGCCAATCAGTTCGTGCAGGAGGTCTACATGGTGGCCCACCCGCCGCCGATGGCCAATCCGCAGCACGCCCCGCAGATTCAGCAGCTCTTGTATCAGTTCTGGGTGCAGCGGCTGAATCGCGAGTTGTTCGACGTGGGAGGCCAGAACATCCGCGAGGACGTGGTGCTGGCGTTTCTGTTGCGTCAGGAGGCCGCCGAGCTGGGGATTTCGGTCGGTGAAGACGCCGTCGTGAGCTATATCCGCCGGCTGGGGGGCGACGCGTTGACCGCAGAGCGGTATCGAGAGATCGTCAAGCGGTTGGGTGTCGGCGAGTCGGAGCTGCTGGACATCCTGCGAGAAGAATTGACGGCGCGGCTGGCACGCGACCTGCTGCTGCCGCGGGCGATCCGCACTCCGGACGAATACTGGCAGGATTACAAGAAGCTCAACGTCCGGCAGCAGATGGAAGTGGCCGCCGTGCCGGTGCAGCCGTTCGCGGAGCAACTGAGCGAACCGGCCGAAGCCGAACTGATGGCGTTCTTCGAAGAGTACAAGGAGCTGCCCCCGACGGCCACTTCCCCCGGATTCTTCCAGCCCCGCAAGGCGCGACTGGCCTACCTCGAAATCGATGCGGAGTCGCTGTTGGAACAGGCTCCGCAGATCACCGACGAGCAGATCGTTGCGTATTACGAAGAGCACAAGGACGACATGTTCCGGCAGGACGTGTTGCCGGAGACCTCGGAGCAGCCGTCGTTTCCGTCCTCACCCGAGGACGGGCGGAAGAAGCCGAAGCTGGGCGGCGAGCCGCCGCCACCACCGCTTCCGGAGGATCCGCCGTCGACCGGTTCGGACGCACGCTCGGAGTCTGATTCGGCGCCGAAGAAGTCCTCCGCCGAATCCCGGAACGCTGGCACGCCCAAGGCAACGGATCAGTCGAAGCCGGAAGCTCCGTCCGCTCCGCCGGACCGCCCGCGGGAAGGGCAGGAGCGGGACCAGCAAACCGAACCATCGCCCCCGCGGCGACCGGCCGGTGATTCCGAATCGCGGTCGAAGGCTTCAAATCCTTCGGGCGAGGCTGCCGCGCGGCCGACAACGGCGGGTGCTGGGACGCGGACAGCCGCCATCCGCGCTCCGATTCGGGCGGCGACTTCCGTCGGCAGTGTGCACGCCACCGGCGCTCCGGCGGGAGAACGGCCGGATTCCTCAGACGCTTCGAGTTCTTCCGAGGACAATGGCAAACAGACACCCCCGGCGGCATCGTCTGCAATTGAACGCCAGCCCGCACAGCCTGCGGATTCAAAAACGCAGAAGCCGGACGGCCCCGAGCAGAAGCCGGTGGCCCAGAAAAAGCCCGAAGCGGTCGAGCGGCAGCCGAAGGCTGGGGAGGCCGAGCCGGCCGCGAAGGCCAATGCGGCTGCCAAATCCCCGTCGGCCGCAAAGTCCGAACCGGCTGCGGCGGTGTCCGGCACCAAGAACGCTCCCACCGCAAACGCGAAGGACAAAAGGGCCGCTTCCCCGGCGACCGGTAAGACGGCTCGCGACACCGGCTCGACCGACGACGGGCGTCCGCGCTCCCAGCAGCCAGCGGAAACGAGTGCCGCGGGGCAACCGACCGGGCCGTCATCGGAAACGGAGCCGAAATCCGAGAGCGAGCCGGCCGAGGTGAAGTACCGGCCGCTGGATGACGAGCTGAAGGCGGAGATTCGCGACATTCTGCGGCAACGGTGGGTCGAGGAGGAGATCAAGCGTCGGGCGGCACTTGCGTTGCAGTTCATGCAGGATCTGGGGCCGCGTCACGTGCTCGCTTCGCCGGACGCGCCCGACTATCTCTCACTGGAGCAGCTGCGCGCCGAGCTGGAAAAGTTCGCCGAGGAGCACGGGCTGCACTACGAAGAGACACCGCTGCTCAGCTACGAACAGTTGCTCGAATCGGAAGACTATCCGATCGGGCGGGCGATCGAACCGGTCGAGAACCCGTTCGAGGCGATTACGGCGGCGAAGGTGGCCGATCAGGTGCTCGGCAGCAACAGCGAGGCGGTGTTCCAACCGATGGAAGCGATGGATCCTCCGCCGCTGCGCAACCGTTACGTGTACTGGGTGGTCGAATACCGTGAGCCGCACGTGCCCACCTTCGACGAACCGGGTGTGCGGGAAGAGGTGGAGCGGCAGTGGCGGCTGTTCAACGCCCGTCCCGCGGCAGAGCGACGTGCCCGGGAACTGGCCGAAAAGGTCCGTGAGGCGATCAAGGCCGGTAAGACGATGGCCGAAGGCCTGGAGGGCGAGAAGCTCACGGAGGCCGAATCGGCACCACCGGTGTCGGTTTTCGAAACGCCGGAGTTCACCTGGCTGCGCCCGTACCAGCCGTCGGTGCCGCGGCTGAATCCGTTCGAGAACAACGAGCCCCCGGTGGAAGTGTCGTCGATTCCGGGAATCGAGGGCACCGACGATGCGTTCATGGAAAAGGTGTTCGGTCTGGCGGTCGGCGATGTGGCGACGGTGCCGAACGCGGATCGATCGGTGTTTTACGTCGTCCACGTCGTCCGCCGTTCACATCAGGCCGAAGAGGAACTGCAGCAACTGTTGCAGGATTTTCTGAACGCCGACGTGTTCGACTCCCGGATCCATCGCTATCTGGCCGGGCAGAGTCAGGCCCGGCTCCTGCGCCGGTGGATTGCGGCGTTGCAGGAAAAGTATGCCGTCCGGTGGTACCGTTCCGAGA
>RFHO01000105.1 GCA_003696385.1 Planctomycetota bacterium
ATTGGGTGTCAAGAATGGACGCCTCGTGCCGGTCGGCCCCAAAGACCACTTGCCCGTCTTCAAGGGGCTGGTGCAAATCCGGATCCGTGTTCCCGGCGCGGCGAAACTGGTGCGCGACGAAGTGAAACTCAAGTCCCGACTGCTGCGAGAATCACAGACCCTGCACCTGACCTTCTGATCCCGAACCCGCCGGGAACGGTATCGTGCCACCGCGTCCGGACGTCCGAAGCCCGGTGCTTTTCTACCGCAGGCGATGCGACAAGCTGCGGAAATCACCGACGTCGCCCTGACACATCCAAGCGGTTTGCAGAACAGGCTGGAGAACGACAACCATGCGAATCCCGCGTTCGGAAATCCTGCGGAGACTGCGCGAACGAATCGATGCCGGCGTCCCGATCATCGGCGGTGGAGCCGGCACGGGAATCAGCGCCAAGTGTGAAGAAGCGGGCGGCATCGACCTGATCGTGATCTACAACTCCGGCCGCTTCCGGATGGCGGGCCGCGGATCGCTGGCCGGGCTGATGCCCTACGGCGACGCCAATGCGATCGTGATGGAGATGGCCCGCGAAGTGCTCACGGTCGTCCAGAATACGCCCGTGCTGGCCGGCGTGTGTGGCACCGATCCGTTTCGCGACATGCAGTACTTCCTGCAACAGGTCGCCGCCGTCGGTTTCTCCGGTGTACAGAACTTTCCCACCGTCGGTCTGATCGACGGCCAGTTGCGGGTGAACCTGGAAGAAACCGGCATGGGTTATGACCGCGAGGTCGAGATGATCCGTTTGGCCCATCGACTGGATCTGCTGACCACACCCTATGCCTTCACGCCGCAGGAAGCCGAGCAGATGACGGACGCCGGAGCCGACGTCGTGGTCGCCCACATGGGCCTGACCACACAGGGCACCATCGGAGCGCGGACGTCGCGGACACTGGACGAATGCGTCACGGAAGTGCAGCGGATCGCCGATGCCGCACGAGGCGTCCGCTCGGACGTGATCGTGCTGTGCCACGGCGGTCCCATCGCCATGCCGGAAGACGCCGCCTATGTGCTCCAACGCACACGCCACGTCCACGGTTTTTACGGTGCCTCTTCGATGGAACGGCTGCCCGTCGAACAGGCGATCGCGGACCAGGTGCGACGATTCAAAGCCATCAAGCCGGCAAAATCCTGACAGTCCCGAACCGCTGGCGCGGACGGTCCGCGGGTCACTCGCTGCCGCTCTCGCCGGCCTTGCCGGCTTCGATTTCACCCTGATCGGGAGTCTTGCCCAGCAGCCGTTTCAGCTCGGCCCAGAACTCCTCGACGTTTTCTCGAGTGATCTTGCGGGCCGGGATGTCGAGGAATCCCCCCGGCGGCAGGACGCTTTTGTCGCCACGGGCCAGCGCTGCGAGGATCCGCACGGATTCGTAGCCATACCGATACGGATTCTGGACCACGGTCCCCACCACGTGGCCGTCGATGATGCCCTGCAGCGTGGCCGGATTCTCGTCGAAGCCGACGACCTTCACCTGCCCCAGCTTCCCCGCTTCCCGAACCGCTTCCAGGATGTTCGGCGGGTTGTATTCGAACAGGCCCACCATACAGCCCAGATCCGGGTATTTGGCCAGCGCGTCCTGCGCCAGGGCCTTCGCCTGGGCATAATCGAACCCGTCGGTCTTGGTTCCCAGGATGGTGTATTTCTCGCCTTTCAGCGCAGCGTCCACGGGATCGAAACGCGAGGGATCATGGCTGCGATCGAGCAACTCGTCGATCACTCCCTGACGGCGGAGCTTCGCGTTTTCCTGCCCCAGCCGGCCGACGAAGATCATCACGGAGCCGCCATCCGGCAGCCCCTGCTTGACCAGTTCCCCGCACATCCGCCCCGCCTTGTAGTTGTCCATTCCCACGTAGCAGAGGCGCGGACTGTTGGGAGCGTCCGAATCGTGCGTGATCAATATCGTATGCCGGGCGATCTCTTCCAGCAGATCGCCCTGATTGGCCGGATCGATCGGGCTGATCGCAATCCCATCGACACCCTGCGCGAGCAGGTCCTGCACCATGCGCTTCTGGTCCGCGATTCCATTCGGCGGCATGCGCACTTCCAGGTTGACGTCGAATTCGGCCGCCGCATCCCGAGCCCCTTTCTCGGCAATCACCCAGAAGTCGGCAATGCCGTTGGTCACGAACGCGACGGTCGGCTTGTCACCTCCCGCCGATGCCGCACCGGCTCCCGAACCGTCGTCCCGAGCCCGGCCGCCCCCACAACCCGCAAGTCCGACCAGAACACACAAAACAAGCCAGACGGCCCAACGCCGCCGGGTCGTCTCCGCCATTGGCATGACGAACTCTCCTGATGCAACACCACGATTCCGCCTTCAGCGGCAAGCCGGATGCCGGCGCGCAAAAAGTTGCCGCGCACGGCCTGCGGCCGCGGCGCACCGCCCCACCGGGCCGACCGCTTCCCGCGAAAGCCGGTCGGAACCGTACCGCGGTGCGCGCACACTATATGCGGGGGGACGGACCGATCCAAACGTTCCCCAGCATCCGACGTCGGCCAGCCGCGCTTCGTGGCGGATTCTCTCGCATCCGCAGCAAGGCGATTCCTTTTGACGCGGCCGAACCGCCGATAGAGTATGTGTTGCACGGAAACACACCGATCGGCAACGATCGGGACCGAGCGTTCGGCTGCGGCCGATTCAACACGCCTCGTGTCGCTGTCCGTGCCGTACGACAGCGGGGCCGCAGTTCGAAATGCCGTACGATTGGGAAAAAGGTCATCGCAATGTGCAGTCCGGGTACCGGTGAACGTTCGGCGGGACACCCCAGCGTCTCGCGGCGCGATTTTTTGCGAGTCGGCGGCTTGAGCGTCGTGGGTCTCACCGCCGCCGAAGCCGCGCTGCGTGCCACGCCGAGCGGTGGACCGGCGGCCCGCCGCTGTCTGTTCGTCCTGCTCGCCGGGGGAGCGAGCCAACTGGACACGTTCGATCCAAAGCCGACAGCGCCCAGCGGCGTTCGAGGGCCGCTGAAGGCGATCGGCACGGCGCTGCCAGGCGTGCTGGTGACGGAGGGATTTCCGCATCTGGCTCGGCGCCTCGATCGCTGCACGCTGATCCGGTCCCTGTATCACGACGCGGCACCGATACATGAAACGGGCCTGCAACTGCTGATGACCGGCGGACTGTTCGATCGCCGCGGCAACCGTCCCGCGATCGGTTCCGTTCTGGGCATGCTGCTCGGCTCCGACGACGCCACGGCGGCGTACGCTCTGGTGCCGGGGTCGATCAGCCGAACGGGTACGTCCGCCGCAACGGGACAAGGGCCGGGCCCACTGGGCGAAGCGTACAGAGCGGTCACCGTCCGCGTCCCCGGTTTGCCCCCCGAAGCGGACCCATTGCCCACAGCGGCGTTGGCGCGCGTTCCGGCGCCCTCGCAAGCCGGCGGGTCACGGGCGGTCACCGCCGCCCCCGCCCGCCCTCTTCGGACAATGGACGCCGCGTCGTTCGACGACCGGGCGCAGCAGCATTACGGTCGAACGCGGTTCGGCCGCCTGCTGCACGCGGCCGTACGACAGATCGAGGAAGGCAGCCGCCTGGTCGTGGCGAATCTGTTCGACGAGCTCGAAGGACGCCGCACCTTCGACTGTCACGGCACGGGCTCTGCACCCGCCACGCTGTTCGATTATCGTGACCGCCTGTGCCCGCAACTGGATGTGGCGCTCGCGGCGGCGTTGGACGATCTGTCGGCCAGCGGCCTGCTCGATGAAACACTGGTCGTTGTGACGGGCGAATTCGGCCGCTCGCCGGTGGTCAACGACCGTTTCGGCCGCGAACACTGGCCGCGGGCCTGGTCCGCCCTGCTGGCGGGTGCGTCGGTGCCGCGAGGAGCCGTGATCGGACGAACGGACGAACATGGCGGTGAGATCATCGACACGCCGATTCACGCCGCGCGGTTGCCGGCCACGATCCTTGCAGCGATGGGAATCGACCCGCGGACACCGCTGCCCGCTTCCGGTGACACGACGGGCGATGCGACCGGGCGACCGCTCATCGCCGCCACCCCGATCGAACACGTCCTGCCGATCGCCGACCGCGCCGAGCAGACGTGATCCACTACCGTCACTCGGTGCGGGCGTTTTCCGTGTCCCGACCGCGTGCCGACGCGCTTGCTTCCAGGCCGCATCGACCGTCTTGCCGACGCCCGCGGGCGGCGTCCCGTCGACACCGCCGGACCGTGCAACCGACACGCCGCGACAACGAACTCTCCCGGACAGGGCCCGTGGAATAACGGAATGCTGAGGAATGCTGACGTTGCTTTCCCCCGCCAAGAGACTCCAGACGTCTCCGCAGAAAACGCCGGTACGGCCGACGCAACCGCGTCTGCTCGACCAAGCCGCCGCCCTGATCGCGATCCTGCGGGACATCCCGCCGGAAGAATTGGCCCGCCTGATGAACATCAGCCGCGACCTGGCCGTTCAAAACGCCGATCGGTACCAGCGCTGGTCGCGCCCGCACCGCGTCTCGAATTCCACGCCTGCGGCGCTGCTGTTTCGCGGCGACGTCTATCAGGGACTGCAGGCCGATGCGTTCAGCCCGGAGGACTGGCGGTTTGCACAGCAGCACGTGCGAATCCTCTCGGGACTTTACGGTGTGCTTCGGCCGCTGGATCTCGTGCAGCCGTACCGATTGGAAATGGGCACGCGTCTGCCGAACCCCCGCGGACAAGACTTGTACGCCTATTGGC
The DNA here is from genome assembly GCA_003696385.1 of Planctomycetota bacterium. Classification (GTDB taxonomy): domain Bacteria; phylum Planctomycetota; class Planctomycetia; order Planctomycetales; family Planctomycetaceae; genus J052. The sequence continues at coordinate 4,718 of RFHO01000105.1, forward strand.
GTGATCGCGTCACGGACCTGCTGAGCAGGGATCTGAAACGCCATGGCACCCCGGTCGTCGTGAACCTGGCGTCGGAAGAGTACGCGCGCGCGATCGAATTCGCCGCGCTGGGTGTTCCCGTGATCACGCCGCGGTTTCTGGAGTGCAAAGGCGGAAACTGCCGCGTGCTGAGCTTTTTTGCCAAACGCGCCCGCGGTCGGATGGCCGCGTGGATCGTCCGCAACCGAATCGACGATCCGGAGCGGCTGCGCGACTTCGCCGAAGACGGCTATCGGCTCGACACCCAACGCTCGGACGCCACGACGTTGACTTTCGTGCGGCCGCAACCGGCTGCCCGCGCACATTGACCTCTCCGTCCGTGACCGGATGGCAAGACCGGTCAGGCGCGGCGAATGAAGTCCGCCGCATAGCTCCGCACGTGTTTGCCGTTCAGTACGTGCAGGTAGCGGAGCTGCTGAACCGTCTGACGACTGAAGCGGCTGAGCGGAACGTGGATCAGCTTCTTTCCGTACTGCCGCGCCAGCCGCCGCCAGCCCGCTCCGGGCGGAAGTTCGCTGAGCACGGCGATGTGCCGAGCCTCGGCGTAATGGCACGCGGCGGCCAGCAGGCGCTCTTCGAGCGTGTCGGCGAAATCGAACCGCCGGTCGCGCCACACGTCCGGAATCGGCCGCGGCGGAAACAGAAACATCGCCCCGCCGTAGACGGCCAGGCCGATTCCCGGCCCGACCAGTTCCTTGGTGAAGTCCGTGGCAAAAAGCGCAAGCGTGGACTCGTCGTGCTCCTCGGCCATCCACGTCGTCCGCCACGGGTAGTCGCGCGGATCGGCCGGTGAATCGAAGAACATCAGCACACAATCCAGTGTCCCGCGGGCGGGCGGCAAGACCTTCACGTACAAGTCACCGGTGTGCCAGTTGCGGATTGTCTCGCGGATGTCCAATCCGTCCTTGATGCTGGTGGTGAACTTTTCGGTCCGCGCCAGATCGTTGCCGAGCATCGCCAGTGCGACGTCTTTGACGTGCGAACGGAACCGCTCGATCGCCAGATCCTCCGGCGGCCAACTGCAGTGCTCGAACGGATTCCAGAAAAACCGCCACTTGCGCTGGTCGCGGCGCGACGGTCGCCTTTTCAACTGCAACCGCCGCCACTGAACGGGGTGTCCGGGCAACCGGTTCTTCATTTGTACGATCGTTCCGTCGGGCAACGCCCCCCGTCCCACACCGCTGCGGAACAGTCGCTCGCGACGCGGCGGTGGGAACGGATACTGCTTGCTCGTTTCGGCCAACTGCACGGCGAATTCGTCACCCATGATCTGCTGCGCCGCAACGACCAGCGTGTACAGGTCCGGCGTCAGCCGCCGCTCGAGCAGCGACAGGTTGCGGACGTACTTCAGGTACAGCTTGAGCATCTGCGGTGTGATTCGCTGAGCGCGCGGTCCCAGCTCGCGTTCGTAACGGCTGCGCGTCTCCAGCAGCAGTTTTTTCACACCGTCGATCGAAAGGTTCTCGTCGTCATCGAGCGTCGCCCGCGCCCGTTCGTACAGCCCCGTCACGAACGGCAGCTCTCCCAGCAGGAAGGCGTGCGTCTCCACGGCGTTCGGGTAACACTCCGTCTCTTCCACCAGGTCGTCCGTGACGGCGTCCGGATCATCCGCCTCCTCGCGCCAGGCATCCCGCACCCAAAGCCATTCCGAAAGCCCGCAGACGAACAGAATCCGCTGGTAGCGCCTTTCCAGGCTCCTCAATCGCCGGGCCATCGCAAGGATTCGCTCCCGCTGTCCGTCGGTCCGCGGCGGCGGCAGGTACGGTGTGATCGCCGCCGCGAACCGCTCCAGCGGCACCCGCTTCAGCGCATACGGGTCCGGAAACGCATCGGCCATCGGCTCGAACACCGCCGTTTCGCGGTCGACATACGCCCGCGGCAACCGCTCCTGGATCGCCACCCGCAACGCCATGATCACCGGTTGGCAGGGATCAATGGGCACGTAGTTGACGGCCGGGTCGTCGTCCTGATCCTCGGCGTCGCTCTCCGGCGACCACTCCGTCGGCGGGACGAAGGTGGTTTCGCGCTGCAGCACGACCGACACCACCGGCAACCGCTCGATCGCCGCTTCCACATCCGAGCGGAAGGACGGCGGCAGAGGAACCGCCAGGCAGTCCCAGCGCCCACTCAACAGGACACGGCGGACTTCCAGCGCGCAGTCTCCGCTCCCGTGCACCACCGGCAGGCACCATACCCGCGGGCCGAACTGAAGGAACTCACCCAGCATGCCGCACCTTCACGAGACCTCATCCGGCCGCCGAATCACCCGGCACGGCACTCCGCCGTCGACGATTCGCGATCACGGTTCGTCCTCGAATTCGTCGTCGTCCTCGTCGATGTCCGGATGCAGCGGGTCGTCGGCCGTGAAGAAGAAGTCCCCCAAACCCATCGGCACGTGCTCGCCGCCCAGTGTGGCGGTCTTTTTCCGCGCCAGGGCTTCCAGATCGGTGGCATCCTCGCCCAGACAGTGCAGCAGCGCCTGCCGCCAGGCCTCGTCCTTGGAAATCGGGTGCCGGGGATCCGCAGCCGCCAGCTGCTTGATCGCGAACCGCAGCACGTTGATTCCGTCGCGGGTGGAAAAGTCCAGATTCAGACCGTGCGATCGCTGCAGAAAGTCGACCGTCAATTGCAGCATCTCGTCGTCGGCGAACGGCAGGTGATAGCGAAGGATCGCCATTTCGTCCTCGCGACTGGGATGTCCCAGCGTCAACGTCGGCTGCAAGCGGCTGAGGATGTAATCGGGGATCTCGAACGTCGACTCGTCCTCGTTCATCGTCACCACACAGCGGAAGTCCGGGTGCGCCGGAATCGTGATCCCCGCCACCACCGATTCGACATACCGGCGATGATCCAGCAGCGGCGCCAACGACGCCCAGGACTTCTCATTCATCCGATTGCCTTCGTCCAGCACGCAGACCCCACCCCGGATCATCGCCGTCACCAGCGGTGACGCGTGATAGGCGATCTTGCCGTTTTCGGCCAAAACGGGCGTGACCAGCAGGTCCTCCGGACGCGTGTCGGCGGTGCACTGATACACGTACAGCTCCTGACCGCGGGCCCGCGCTCCGGCCATCGCCAGCGTCGTCTTCCCGATGCCCGGAGGCCCAATCAAGCGCGGAGTCAGCGGGAGATCCCGCTCGTCGACGACCAGCCAGCAGGCCAGCAGCTGCTTGAGAATCTCGCGCTGGCCGATCCACTGCCCCTCCGAAGGATCCGGCCGGCTCAGGTGCAACGTGATACCGTCGATGCAATGCGTTTCCGCCATGAATCTCATCTTTCCCGCGCAAGCGCCGATCGCTCACCGTCGAGCATACGCCCGCGACGCCAACTCTACGCACCGACCTTTTCGCGGTACAGGCGCTCGATGTCTTCCTCGGTGACCGTGATGTGCCGGATGAAGCCGGTATGCGTCCGCTCATAATGGATGTCGGCGGCCAGTTGCGGATGCCGGTGCAGCTCTGCAGCCAACCATTTCTTGTCTTCGTCGGAGATACGTTTCGCCAGCTCCGGCGACCAATGCGTCGCCGTCTCCACCACCAGCGACTCCAGCCGCGGATCAAACTTGTTGTAGTTCGCCATTGGTCGTACTCCGTCTTTCTGTGGTCCGTCTTTCCGGGGCCGACCGTGCGTGCGGCCGAGACTCTCCGTCTCGCATCCCACCGCCCCCTCTGGGCGTCGTCACGCCACGGAATCCCGCAACAACCGGTCGCGGCTGTGCCGATCAGCGCTCCGCCGCCGTCCGGCGCAGCGCCCCCAGCGTCTTGCGAGCCTGCATCTGGAAGTACACATCCGGGTGCTCTCGCGCCAGTCGAGAGAGTATCTCTTCCAACTCCTTACGCTGGTCTTCCGAAAACCGTGACGCCAGATCCTGAATCGCCTGGAACGCGTTGCCGACGGCGATCTGTTGCGCGTATTGCTCTTCGGTCAGGCGGCGTCCCTCCCGCCCCCGTCCGGCTTCGCGAAGTTCCTCGTTCAGCACGTTACGCAACTCCGCGAAGCCTTCCGCAGAGCCATTGCGAGCCAACGCACACGCGGCGTTCAACCGCACCAGACGATCTCCGGCGTGCAACATTTCGAGCAAGCGTTGCCGGGGTTTTTCGCCCTCCAGCAATCCCAGCACGAACGCCGCCAACTGTCGGACCGCCCGCGACGAATCCTCGCTGGCCGTCAGCACCAGTTCCACCAGCTTTTCATCGGCCACGGGCACACCACGGCGGTGGCTGCGGTCCAACAGGATCGCCACGGCCGCCAGCCCGCTTTGACGCACGAGTTCGGGACGCCCTGGCTCGATCGCCGCCGACAGCACGGGCAGCGTGATTTCCGTCGTCGAAAACATCGCCAGCGCGCGTGTCAGGAACACGATCTGCTGCAACTGGTCTTCAGCGACATTCGCAGTCGTCGCCACCGAATCCAGACGCTCCCGCGTCAATCGCGCCAAAGCGGCCGCGGCCTGCGGATTGTCAGCCAGTCTCCGGCGTTGCACACCGCTCGTCGCAGTCGTCTCTTCCGATTCACTCGCCAGCAACTGAGCCAGAGACATCGCCGCACGCCAACGCACATCCGGATTGGTCGACTGCAACCGCGAAACGACGGTCTGCCAGTCTTCCTGCTGCGCCGTCAGCTTTCCGAACAGCAGCCATACCCCCACGATCGCCAGCACGATCAGTGCGGGCACTACGAACAACTGCACGATGAAGCGGGCCGACGGCGGCTCGACCGGCGGCAACACCGGCGGTTGATCCGGCAGTTGCCCGCCGCTTTTCGACTCCGCACGCACCTCAGAACCGCTCATGACGCTCATTCGCACTTCCACTGACGTCCCTGCGTTGACGCAATCTGCACCGAGCCGGACACGGCGACCGACCGGCTTCTCGAAACGGAACTCCCGACGACGCGCTGCGCGACCGATCCGAACCCCCGCCCTTGGTCTGATCAACACCTGGCACACCGCCGCGTTCGAAACCGTGCATGATACGCGTTCCGAGGGCGAAAAACACCCCTCGCGCGGCGGACCGCCCGGCCGCCCGCCGCTCGCTCGTCTCGCCCCACGTCGATCGAATTTGCGTTCGGTTTCGTGTATCGTGCAGCCAACGCGTTTCGCATCTCAGCCGGAGAACCTTCGATGCGTTCCACCGGTCCCTCGGGTGGCCCGGCGTGCGGACCGACATCGACCGGGCGCCGAGGAAATGCGCGGAACGCAGTTCCCCGGCGAACGATCGGCCGCCACCAACGCCTTGCCGCCCAATCGACGACACCGTGACGCGGATCGTCGGCCGGACGCCCACGGCCGTTCGTTCATACACGGACACTGCACCGACCCGCCTCCGACGACGTCCACCGGAAGCACATCCACCAAGCTCGGGAAAACACGCCATGCGAATCCTGGTCGGTTGGGAAGACCGCAAACAGGCTGATCTGATCGGCATGTATCTGAGCGTCGCCGAAAACGACGTCGTGATCGCCGACTCGCTGGCCGAATTTGCCGAGGCCGCCCGCGCCGACGGTCCATGGGATGCGGCCCTGCTCAGCCTCAGCCTCGGCCCCACCGACGCGCTGTTCAGCGAGTTCAACAGGTTCCGCGATCGTTTTCCGGTCGCCCCCATAATCGGCGCCTGCGATCCGCAGGAAGTCTTCAGTGTCGTACGGTTCATGGCACGGGGCATGGCCGCGTACGTGATTCGCGACGCCAGCGGTGACTTCATGTTCATGCTCCCGCAGCTCGTCGAAAGCACGGTCGAAGCAGCCCGAGCCGAATTGGACCGGCAACTCGCCCAGCGACTGCGCGAAGAGGTGGACAGCGTCCGCAAGCTGCAGGAGTCGGTCATCCCCCGCGAAATCAACGCGCCGGAAGGATACGAGATCGTAGCCCGCTACGAACCCTCGCAGATCCGCGTCGTCGGCGGCCGACCGGTGACGCTGGCCGGTGGCGATTACTACGACGTGTTCCGTCTGGATGACGAACATCTGGTGCTGCTGGTCGGCGACGCTTCCGGACACGGCATGAAGGCAGCCATGTCGATCATGACCATGCACACGCTGGTCCGGATGATCCGCAACCAGCGCTATCGCAACACCGCCGATTTCGTCGCACAGATCAACAACCAGCTTTGCGAACAGACGATCGTCGCGGAAGAAGGCGGCTTCATCACCATGCTGTATGCGATCCTCAACTGCAGGACGCACGAACTGCAATGGACCTCCGCCGGCCATCCGACGCCGTTGATTCAGGATCTCAATACCGGGGAAGTCCAGCTGATGGGTCCGCGGATCTCCGGCGGCCTGCCACTGGCCATCATGCCGGACGTGGAATACGAAACCGAAACCACGCGGATTCCGCCGAACGCACGCATCCTGCTGTACACCGACGGACTGGAAGAAGCCTTTCCCGAAGGCGATTCGCAACGCCACGACCAGTTCGGCGTCGAAGGACTGATGCGGACGATGAAGGAGTCCCGGGACCAGCCGCTCGAAAAGGCAATGCAGGCTCTGTTCGACGCCACTCAGGAATTCACCCGCGGTGCGGGCCGGCACGACGACACTTCGGTCGTGATGCTCGAGCGCAAGCGGTGATCGATCTGAGCACGACGCTCTCCGGTTGCCTGGAGTTTGCGATGTCGCACACCACGGAAAAACGGAACCGGCAGGCTGCGCACACACGTCCGGCCACCCTCGACAAGCCGCAACGACGCGTGTGCGGCATGCGAACCGTTTTACCGCCGACCAGTCACGCTTTGTCGCTCGGACGAGGCGGCCGTCCTTGCCCGAAGGCCGTCGGCATCGCGGCTGCGTGCCTCGTCGCGAACACGATGCTGCTGGCGGCGTTCCCCGCCGATCGCCCGGCACGAGCACCGGAGGTCCTGCCGGGTACGAGCCCGCTGGACGTCCCGCCGGATCCTGCACGGGCAATCCTTGACTCCGCACGCGGCTTTCTTCAGGCGAAGCTCGATGCCGCTCCGGAAGCGCGCCGGCAGAGGTGGGAGGAAGCCATCGAGAGAGCTTCCGACCGCGACGGGCTGCTGAAACCGCTGCGCAAGGAACTGCGGTACATTCTCGGCGTGCGCGATCCGCGTCCGGCGAACCCGCGTCCGCCCCGCCTGGTCCATCGGCTCGGACAGCCCGCGCGGCTCGCTGCGCATCCGAAATTCGACGTCTTCGAAGTCCGCTGGGCGGCGTTCGCTCGCGTCGAAGGACAGGGGCTGTTGCTCGAACCGCACGGGGACGCGCCGCGGGCGACCGTCTTGCTGGTTCCGGACGCCGATCAGTCTCCCGAACAGTTCGCCGGACTGCGGCCCGGACTGTCCCCGGAACAACAACTGGCGGGGCAACTGGCGGCCCGCGGCTGTCGCGTGCTCATCCCCGCACTGGTCAGTCGGACGATGCAGCGGCGGCGTGTGGAAGGTCGCCCGCGGGCCAATCTGAGCGACCGCGAATTCATCTACCGCCCCGCCTTCGAACTGGGCCGGCACGTGATCGGCTATGAACTGCAGATGCTCGCGGCGGCCGTCGACGCGTTCGCTCGCGCCCCCCGCCATCCACCGATCGTCGCGGTCGGGTACGGCGAAGGCGGTGCCTTGGCACTGTTTCTCGCTGCACTGGACACGCGGGTCGCCGCGTGCTGCGTCAGCGGCTATGTCGACCGGCGCGAAAACGCATTCCTGCAGCCGATCGACCGGAACGTCTTTCGTAGACTGTTACTGTTCGGCGATGCGGAATTGATGGCCATGATCGCGCCGCGACCGGTGCTCGTGGAAGCCGCCCGCGGTCCGGTTATCGATCTGCCGGGCGAAGGTGGAGCCCCGGCACGACTCCGTTCGCCCCGATTGTCCGACGTGCGAGACCAGTGCGAACGGGCACGGCGCCTGATCGCCCGCCTCGACGAACGCTTCCCACACGACCCGGCACGGCAAGGTCCCACGAGCGCCGCGGCATCCGGCGTCGAGCTGATCGTTTCCGGTCCCGACGGCCAGGGACCGTTCTTCGCCGAGCGGACGCGACGGCGTTTGTTCGAGGTGCTGGCAACCCTGACAGACCGCCCCCTGCTCGAACATGACGGCCCCGCCGTTCCGCGACGCGAGCGCCCGCTGCCCGACCCGGAGGAACGCCGCAACCGCCTGCTCACACAACTGACGGACCACTCGCAGGCTGTGCTGCACGAAAGCCCCTACGTCCGCAAACGCTTCTTCGCCGATCTGGACACATCCAACCTCGACCGCTACCGCGCGACGATCGAGAAATACCGTGCGTACTTCCGCGAGCGGGTGATTGGCTGGTTCGACGACCCACCGGCTGCCCCGAACGCCCGCACCCGGATCGCGTATCGCAAGCCCGGCTGGACCGGCTATCACGTCGTGCTCGACGTGTTTGCCGACCCGCCATTGATCGCCTATGGAATCCTGCTCGTTCCCGCCGGCATCCGCGACGGGGAACGGCGACCGGTGGTCGTCTGCCAGCACGGACTGGAAGGCCGCCCCACCGACACCATCGAGGGGAACCATCCGGCCTACCATGACTTCGCCGCACGTCTGGCCGAGCGGGGATTCGTCGTGTTCGCCCCGCAGAACCTCTACATCTACGGCGACGACTTCCGCACTCTGCAGCGAATGGCCAATCCGCTGGGCAAGACGCTGTTTTCGATCATCGCCGCCCAGCATCGGCAGATCGTCGACTGGTTGCAGACGCTGCCGTTCGTCGATCCGCAACGGATCGGTTTCTACGGCCTGTCGTACGGCGGCAAGACGGCGATGCGCGTCCCGGCACTGGTGACGGACTACGCGCTGTCGATCTGCTCGGCGGACTTCAACGACTGGGTCTGGAAGAACGCCTCGACCCGAGCGCCCTACAGCTATGTGTGGACGGGCGAGTACGAAATTTTCGAGTTCGATCTGGGCAGTACGTTCAACTATGCGGAAATGGCCGCGTTGATCGCGCCGCGGCCGTTCATGGTCGAACGCGGGCACTTCGACGGTGTCGCCCCGGATGAGCGTGTGGCCTACGAGTACGCCAAAGTCCGCCATCTGTACGCGGCACGTTTGAAGATCCCCGAACGTACCGAAATCGAATGGTTCGTCGGGCCGCACACGATCCATGGGGTCGGCACGTTTCGCTTCCTGCACCGGCATCTCCGGTGGCCGGAGCCGGCACGGTGAAC
>RFHO01000545.1 GCA_003696385.1 Planctomycetota bacterium
CAAGCAGCGGTACAAGACGGCTTTCGAAATCGAACCGGAGTGGTTGATCGAATGTGCTGCGCGGCGGCAGAAGTGGATCGACATGGGGCAGTCTTTGAATCTTTATCTGGCCAAGCCGAGTGGGCGCATGTTGAATGACATGTATTTCACCGCGTGGCGGAAGGGGCTGAAAACGACGTATTACCTGCGGACGCTTGCTGCAACGCAGATCGAAAAGTCGACGGTGGACGTCAATCGATTCGGCATCCAGCCGACCTGGATGCGAAACGTCAGTCCGTCGGCATTTGTCAAACCGCAGCGGACGCCGGCGGCAGAGGCGTGTAATCTGGGAGAGGACTGCGAGGCATGCCAATGAGGTGATACATACTCGGCGGCATCGCCGAATGCGCGGTGCGGGGAACCGAGAACGGACGTCGAACCGTCGAACACGCAGGAATGGGAGCCGCTGCGGGTCTCGCCTCCGCGCGATGATCCGGACACGTTGCTCGACACGGAAGTCAGGGCCGGCGACGCTGGTGCCAGCGGAAACGTCCGATCGAGCGGCAGCTTGTGCACGGAATGGCGCGATGGCTGATGCACGGAGGGGTCGGATCGATCCGGTGGTCGAGCGACCTTTTTCAGCGGTGCGGCTTTCGACAACGCAGCGGGGCGGGGAGCCGGAACTTGTTCGGGAGGCGGCCCGCCGTTTCCGCGGCGCACGTGGGTTGGACCATGGGCCGCGTCCGGTGAGTGGGCGCACCGGGCGCGGTGGCCGGCATCCTGCGGATGTTTGAGGGCTGCGTTGATGTGACCTGTGCTTCGGTGCAGTGAGGACGAGTCGAAGGAGGAGTCACGATGACCGGAACAATGGGCGGATCGGAACTGTTGACGGGGAAGGCCGGACGTTTTCGGGCCGACGAGAAGCGTCTGATAAATTGCCACCAGGTCGACGTGAACCAGCTGATGCCGCTGAAGTACAAGTGGGCGTGGGAGCACTATCTGAACGGTTGCAAGAACCACTGGATGCCGACTGAGGTGCCGATGACCAAGGACATTGAGATTTGGCGCTCGAATCGGCTGAGCGACGACGAGCGGTTGGTCATCATGCGGAACCTGGGGTTTTTCGCAACGGCTGAGAGCCTGGTGGGCAACAACCTCGTGCTGGCGATCTTCAAGCACGTGACGAATGCGGAGTGCCGGCAGTACCTGTTGCGGCAGGCGTTCGAGGAAGCGGTCCACACGCACACGTTTTTGTATGTGACCGAGAGTCTGGGCTTGGACGAGGGCGAAGTATTCAACATGTATCGGGAAATCCCGGCGATCGCCCGCAAGGACGAGTTTGAAATGGAGCTGACAGCGGAGGTGCTTCAGCCGGACTTCACGACGGCCACCCCGGAAGGGGCGCAGACGTTCCTGAAGAACCTGATCGGGTTCTACCTGATCATGGAGGGGATCTTCTTCTACACGGGGTTCGTGATGGTGTTGTCGTTCCATCGCCGCAATCTGATGACGGGCATCGGAGAGCAGTTCCAGTACATCCTGCGGGACGAAACGATTCACCTGAACTTCGGGATCGACCTCATCAACGGGATCAAGATGGAGAACCCGGAGGTGTGGACGCCGGAGTTTCAACGTCAGATGATCGATCGTGTTCGTGAGGCTGTGGAGCTGGAAATCGCGTATGCGAACGATTGCCTGCCGCGAGGGATCCTGGGACTGAACGGGGACCTGTTCCGGAGCTACGTACAGTACATTGCTGACCGACGGCTGGAGCGGATCGGGTTGCCGAAGCAGTACGGATCGAAGAATCCGTTCCCGTGGATGAGCGAGACGATTGATCTGAGCAAGGAGAAGAACTTCTTTGAGACGCGTGTGACCGAATACCAGACTACAGCCAGCCTGGAGTGGGACTGATGGTACGTACCGCCGGCGGACCGATCGGCGGGACGTACCGAACTGAATGTGGTCGGTGTAGCGGTTTCGGTAACGTGGCGGCGGACGCGGTGGTCGCGTTGCCGGAACCGCGGATCGTTTCCGCCGGTCCGATGTACTGGCGGCCTGCGGGCCGAAGCGGTACGCTGAACGGAGCGTTGGGAGCTGTGTTTTTCGGAACTGGTTTTGCAGCAAAGGCGGGCGCAGGTGACGATGTCGGTTCAATCCGTGTTGATTGATGGTCGATGGCGTGCGTCTTCGGGCCGGCGGACCTTTCGTGCGGTCGATCCGGCGACGGGGGAGGAGTTGGCCGAGGAGTATCCAATCAGCCCGTGGGAGGAGGTCGAAGAGGCAATCAACGCTGCGGCGCGGTGTTTCCGAATAGTGCGTACCTGGCCCGGAGCGCGGTTCGCGAGGTTTTTGGAGGAGTACGCGAAGGGCATCGAGCAGCGGGTCGACGCGATCGTTGCGGCTGCGCATCGCGAGACCGCTTTGCCCGTCACGCCGAGGTTGCGGGAGGCCGAGTTGCCCCGCACGTTGAGCCAGATGCGGCAGGCGGCCGAGGCGGCGCGCGAAGGCTCGTGGCGGCGTCCGATCATCGATTCGCGATTGAACATCCGATCCCAGTTCGGACCGATCGGGCCTGTCGTCGTGTTTGGGCCGAACAATTTCCCGCTGGCGTTCAACAGCGTTTCGGGGGGCGATTTCGTCGCGGCCGTCGCGGCCGGAAACCCGGTGATCGCCAAGGGGCATTCGTCGCACCCGACGACCACGCGGTTGCTGGCCGAAGCAGCTCAGGAGGCAGCCGAAACCACGGAAATGCCTCCGGGCTTCGTGCAATTGATCTACCGGACATCGCACGAGGACGGCTGTCGGTTGGTGTCTCACCGCCTGGTAGGGGCCACGGGGTACACCGGATCTCGGAGGGCGGGGCTGGTGCTGAAGGACGCCGCCGACCGTGCGGGCAAGCCGATATACCTGGAGTTGTCCAGCATCAACCCGGTGTTCGTGCTGGAGGGGGCACTGGCGGAACGCAGCGAGCAGATTGCCGACGAGTTCACGGCCAGTTGTTTGCTGGGAACCGGTCAGTTCTGCACGAACCCGGGGCTGGTTGTCGTCCGACAGTCGGAGCTGGGTGAACAGTTTCTGGCACAGGTGCGGGAGCGGTTCGAGTCGTCATCTCCGGGGACACTGCTTTCTGCTGGTGTGCGCGAACAGTTGGCGTCCTCTGTCCGACGACTTGTGGAAGCCGGTGCGGAACTCGTTTGCGGAGGACATGTTCTGGAGGAGCGGCGGTTCTGTTTCGAAAACACGCTGCTTCGGGTGACAGGCGAACGTTTTCTGGAGAACGCGGATGTATTGCAGACTGAGGCATTCGGGAACGCTTCGCTGTTCGTGTTTGCCCGCAGCGTGGACCAGATGGTCGAAATTGCGGAAATCCTGGAAGGTAACTTGACCGGTAGCGTCTACACGGACACGTCCGGGACGGATGACGACGGTTATGACCGGATTGTGCCTGCACTTCGGAAGCGGGTCGGAAGGCTGCTGAACGACAAGATGCCCACGGGGGTGGCGGTCACCGCGGCGATGAATCACGGCGGTCCTTATCCGGCGACGGGCCACCCGCACTTTACAGCGGTCGGCATTCCCACTGCCGTGCCGCGGTTTGCGATGCTCGAGTGTTACGACAACGTGCGTCCGTCACGATTGCCCCCGGAACTGCAGGACAAGAACCCGACGGGCCGGTTGTGGCGGTACATCGACGGGACGTGGACGCTCGGCGATGTGAAGCCTGTTGGACAGGGCGAATGACGTCGGTGCCTGCGGGGGGTGGCGGACCGGGTGCGGTCGGCGGTAGAATCGCTTTGGGCCTGATTCCGCCGCCGGCACGGGGCGCGGTCGGCCTGCGGTACGCTCTGCGTAACGATCGTGCGGGTCGAATCGGCTGTACGGGCCGTTTTCAATTCACCGATTTTCCCGTCTGCGGATTGGGTTGTTTCCCGCTTTTGGACGCGGCAAAAACCCGGCAAAATCCATCTGTCACCAACTTGTTGACGCGGGCCGTGGTCTTCCTGACCTATCTTTTCTGTGTCTTTGTGGAAACCCGCAGTCGGAGCCTCGTCCCCTCGCGATGACGCCTGAATCGGGATCACTTCGGCGACGCCGGTCACGCTCCTGTCGGAGCAATGGTCGGGAGCCAGCGAGATAGTTGCATTCCGGAATCGGAAAACGGTCCGATGACGGTGTCGAGTGGACCGGTGCGTGCATGCGAGAACGGACGGAAGAGCAGCGCTGCACGGGGCAGGGATTGCGGGACATTTGGGCATTCATGGCCAGCGAGCGATCCTGATGGCAGTCAAGCTGAGCGCGGAAACGTTTTTCGAGGTCCTCGGGCGCAGCCAGTTGGTGCCGGATCTTGATCTGGAGAAGCTGCGTTCGGAGCTTCGCGAGCAGGGCGTTGACATCGGCGATGCCGGGGCGGTTGCCGAGGCGTTGGTCGACCGTGGGATGCTCACCCGCTGGCAGGCCGAGAAGTTGCTGAGGGGAAAATACAAGGGCCTTCGGCTGGGGCCCTACCGATTGTTGAACCTGCTCGGCCGCGGCGGCATGGGCGCCGTCTACCTCGCCGAACACATGTGGATGAAGCGCCGCTGCGCCATCAAGGTTCTCCCATCGAAGAATGTGAGCGAGGCGTCGTATCTGGAGCGGTTCTATCGCGAGGCGCAGGCCGTTGCGGCTCTGGACCATCCGAACATCGTACGTGCCTATGACGTCAACAAGGACGAGCAGGGCGAGACGACGGTCCATTTCCTCGTGATGGAGTACGTCGACGGTGAGGATCTGCACCGTCGCGTGGTGAAAAACGGTGTACTCGATTATGTGACGGCGGCGGACTACATTCGCCAGGCAGCGTTGGGACTGCATCACGCGCACGAAAACAACCTGATCCACCGGGACATCAAACCGGCGAACCTGCTGGTGGACCGGCGGGGAACGGTCAAAATTCTCGATCTGGGATTGGCGCGATTCTTTGGAGACTCCGAGGGAGAATCGCTGACCATCGCCCACGACGAGCGCGTCCTGGGCACGGCGGACTACCTGGCTCCGGAACAGGCATTGAACAGCCACGAGGTCGACGCTCGAGCGGACATCTACAGTCTGGGCTGTACGTTCTACTTCCTGCTCACGGGGCACCCCCCGTTCACGGAGGAAACGGTTGCCCAACGACTGCTGGCGCATCAGTTGAAGCCCGTCCCGCCGCTGACCAACGACCGTCCCGACGCTCCGCCCGAGCTGGTCGCGATCATCGAGAAGATGATGGCGAAAGATCCCGCGGAGCGCTTCCAGACGGCAGGGGAGGTCGCCGAGGCGCTGACGCAATGGCTGGCGGCGAACGCCGGCGAAGCCTGGTCGAAGGAGCATCACGATCTGGTTTCGGGAATTCGCTCGACCATCACGCGGACCGACACGGTTTCGGCGACGTGTCAGCGGGTGGACACCGATGTCGCTTCGTCGGACACCGGCCTGTTGAACATCGACGAGGACGAGGTCGTTCCTCTGGCGGACGACGAGGATGCGGACGACGGTGGTTCGACGCAGGAACCCGTACGCTCGGGACCGTCGTCCGAGGCGTCGCGCACACAGCCGACGGCGGGTGGTGGTTCGACCACGGTGGCTCCGTCCGGTCAGGCGCAGCCGGAATCGGAATCGACGAAGTCGTCGTCCGTCGAAGGGGCGGCGCTTTCGGGGGCGAGCGCCGAGAGCAAGCGGCGGGCGGAACCGGGAGAGTCGAGTGTTTCGGCTCTGGACGAGCCCGCCGCCGAGGAGATCGACCTGGGGACGCGGTCCGGTCAGCGCATCACCGCGACCTGCGACGTCTGCTTCCACGTGTTCGACGTGCCGCGTCGGGCTCGGGGGCGGCGGGTGAAATGTCCCAGTTGCGGTTGTCCTGTGGCGGTGGCCGGTGGCTCTTCGGCGGCAATAGTTGCCCCGGCTTCGGCGGAGGACATCGACTCGGCGATCGAAGCTGCAGCACCGTTGTCGGGGCGGTCACGCAGGCGGCCGAGGAAACCGGCCAAAGAAAAGAGCGCCAAGGCAAAACACTGGTGGCACGACCCGAACCATCGCCTGATCGCGGGGTGCGCGACGCTGGTCGTGCTGCTGGTCCTGTTGGGTTTCGTGTACTGGCCGGACGAAGACGGCGCCGACTATGCGTACGTTCCGCCCAACTTCAGTGTCGGTGAATCCGCACGGACGTCGGAGCGAAACCGGTTTCCTGAGGGAGAGCCGGACCGGCGGAATGCGAAAGGCGCCGGCGCAAACGGGGCCAAGTCGACGGTGGAGGACGGTGGGAATGCGCCGCCGAGGGCAAAAAACGCCAACGGCCCTGCAGGCTCCACGTCGAGTCGCCCGCAGCCGTCCGACGATCGGCAGCAGCCCGACACTCGCAAGAGCGGCAACAAAGGATCGAATAACTCTGCAAACTCTCCGAAGAGGAAGCGTCCGTCCAAGGGTCGAGAGAAACCGAAGCCGTCACAAGGTTCAACGGTGAAACCACCGTCGGCACCCAAGACGGCATCCAAAGCGTCGCCGAAGCGCGGTGACGACAACGATTCCGGCGCAAAACAGCAACCGGCGGGCTCGGGAGAGCAGCCGGCGTCGGGAGCTCCGAAGATCGTCGATGCCCCGCCTGAAAAGCGGTTGGTGCTTCTGCGGCGGATCGACGAGATCGCGGTGCTGTACACGTTCCCCGGGATCAGCCCGCAATTCGCACTGCATCCTCACATCCTGCGCCGAGCCCAGGAGATCATCGACCGCATCGGCTGGAGTCCGGTGAAGGAATCGGAGCGGGCCGTGCTGCGGCTGCGATTGTCCGTCCAGGTGAGCGGGAATCTGGCTGGTTTCACATTGGACGGCGAAGTGGTCGTGCGCAGCGGCGACCAGTGGTTGCGCGTCTGGAAGCGGACCTCGCAGTTGGGGACGATCACCGTCGCGGCGGCAAACCGCGGTCAGATTTCTTCGCAGATGCGCGAACAGGTTGGTCGGTTTTTTGCCGAACTGCTGGGAGATTATCGCCGCGGTTCGGATTGAGCTGCGAGAAGTCGCTGGTGGCGATCCGTGTCATATTGGGCACCCGCTCGGGGTCCGACGGGACGGTAGGGGGCGTCTTGCCGCCACGGCGTCGCAGCAACGGTGCTTCCGGGGACGCGCCGTCGGTCGGGCTGTGCGCGGAGAAGGTGCGATGGCGGCGGGATTGCCATCCCGTGGCGCGGCCCATCGCGTGCGGGCGCTGGCTGATTCGCCGCCAACGTGGCAAGTCGTCTCCTCGCGCTGCGGTCTGCCTTCTGCTCATGTTGTGCGGCAGATGTGGTTTGCCCTTCGTTCCGCTTGGTCGTCAACGTCGCCGGGCGGTACGTATTGCTGTGGGGACCCAAGCGGTTGCCGACGTGTGCTGGTGGTGGCTTCAGCGATCGTCTGTGTGTCCTCGGCCGCACGCCGGTGGCTTTCGCTGTTGTGGAAGCCTTGGGCCCCGGACGCGCAATTTGCGGGCGTTCTTGCGGCTCCGTAGAATGCGCGAAACGGGGCAGTGGACGACGTTACGAGCGGCCGGCGTATTGGG
>RFHO01000546.1 GCA_003696385.1 Planctomycetota bacterium
CCGGTCCGGGACACGATCTTCGCGGCGTCGGGCGAGCAGCCAATCCTGCGGATCGGAAAAGAATAGGAGATACCGGTCGTCGCGCGAAGGGCACCGTTTTAGGGGCGCGGTGCTGGAGGTTTCGGCCTGGCGTGGGCTCACCAGAATCGTTCGAAGTGAATGTTGCCTGGCGCGTTGGGTCGGTCGATGTTGAAGCCGCGTTCCGTGAGCACCTGGACCATTCCCTTGGGGGCGGGGAAGACTTTCTTTCCGTCGGGGCCGGGCACGGGTGCCCCGACCATCTGCGGGTTACCGCACAGGAACACGTGGGTGTTGCGTGGATCGAGTGTGATGCCGGCGTCGCGTTCGAACGCACCGGACTCGAAATAGTCCTGCAGGTGGCGTTTGCCGACGAACCTCGGGTGCGAAGGGTCCAGGTTTTCCGGTTCGCGGGTGGTGAGCGGCAGGTAGCGGTAGTTGTCGAACAGTTCTTGCAGCCGTCGATGCGTTTGGAGATAAGCCAGATCGCGCCGGTAGCGGACAGACGTGACGGCGACGATCGGGGGCCGGTGTCCGCGTTTGAGGAGTTGGGCGATCATTGCATTGTGAGGGGCCTCACCGGTGCCCGTGGCGGCGAAGACGACCGTGTCCTGCGGCCGGACGTGTCGCAAGGTATATGTCCCGCGGATGCGATTGCCGCAGTAGAGTCGGTCGCCGGGCCGCCGCGTGAACAGGCGCGGAGTCAGCGCGGGCGGTCGCTCGACGGATCGGCGAACCAGCGCAACGTAGAACTCCAGGAAGTCCAATTCATCGACGGTCACCAGCCGTCCGGCATCGTCGAGCAACGGGCACGAAATCGAGTACGCACGGCGGATCAGACGGCTCGGCGGACCCTCGTCGCGCTCGGGCTGTGTCCCGGGGAGCCGGGGTTCCCACGCCCCGAGTCCCAAGACGGTGTATTGGCCGGGTTCGAACGCCGGGATGGGCCAGTCGGGTCTGACTCGCAGCACCATCAGGTCGTCGTGCGGCTTGCGGAGCTCCGTGATGGTCGCGTTGTAGAACTGCTCGCGCAGTTTTTCGGCATCCATTTCGGTTTGCGCTGCTGTCATGGGTTTCCTCGCGGTGGGTTTGGACCGCGGACATCGAGTCGCCGTAATGGCAATGACGGCGTTGACGCGATTCGTCTGCGGACGGTCCGTCGTTCGCTCACGACGTCCCGGCCGGGTTCACTCGAACGTGAAGCCCTGCGGGAGCGGTGGCAAGGTGCATTCCGGGTTGGGAGTTCGGGGGATCGGCGCAGCCGTGGCCGCCTGCCAGGCGTCGAGTTCGGCACGCAGGCGAGCGGCCAGTTCGGGCTGTTTGCCGGCGAGATTGTGCCGTTCGCCCGGGTCGTGCTGCAGGTCGTAGAGAGCCACCGTGTCGGATTCGTGGAATTCGATCAGCTTCCATTTGCCGCGGCGCATGGCGGTGGAAGGAAACCCGCGCCACGAGTAGGTTCCGCCGTTGGGAAGCCGAATCGTCAGGCCGATGCCCTGCAGGTAGAGCGGATAGTGCCAGAAAATAGCGCGTTCGGCGATCGGACGGCCTCGCAACAGCGGGCCGATGTCCACTCCGTCGACCGGCTGTGACTTCGGCAATTCCGCCCCGGCCAGCGCGGCAAATGTGGGAAGGAAATCGACGCTGGTCACTGGAGTGTCGCATCGGCTGCCCGGTTCGATCGTTCCGTTCCAGCGCATGCACATGGGCACGCGGATTCCGGCTTCGAACAGCGATCCTTTCTGGCCGCGGAGTGGCTCGAGCTGAGAAACGTTGGGCAAGCCGCCGTTGTCGCTGGTGAAGACGACGAGTGTCCGGTCGGCCAATCCCAATTTGTCGATGGTGTCCACAATCCGGCCCACGGAGCGGTCGACGGCTTCGATCATGGCGGCGTAGACCGGGTTGAAGTTCCGCCGCCGTCCCGGCGGAATCCGTTCCAGTCGGGCCCGGTATTTGGCGACGACGTCCGCACGTGCGCGATGCGGGGCGTGCACGTCCCAATGCGCGACATAGAGGAAGAACGGGCGTTCCCGGTTTTCCTCGATGAAACGGACCGCTCGGTCGGTGAGCTGTTCGGCGACGTGGATGTTCCCGTAGAAGCTGCCCTTGGGGCCTCCGATGCCGTCGGCGGAACTGAGGTCGAAGCCCTGCGTGTCGGGGCCCAGGTGCCATTTCCCCAGTCGGGCCGAGACGTACCCGGCCGTCTTCAGGACTTCGGGAATACACACGAATCGCGGGTCGAGGTCGTTGGTGATCGGGAACTGGCGGGCGGCGCCGCGATTGACCAGTTTGTCCTTGCGCCCCTGAGCGGGTACCAGCAGACGCATGTATTTCGTGTTGCCTTTGGCTTTGCCCCCGGGCGTGTAGATGTGGTGTCGCGGCGTGTACGTGCCCGTCATCAGGCAGGCCCGCGTGGGTGAGCAGTTCGGACCCCCGGAATAGGCGGCGGTGAAGATCATTCCTTCGGACGCGAGCCGATCGATGTTGGGAGTCTCGAAGAACTCGGCCCCTGCGTAGCCGACGTCCTTCCACCCGAGGTCGTCCGCCATGATGAAGACGATGTTCGGTCTCGTTGGGCGGGTCGATGCATCGTCGGCCGCCGCCGGCAGCGTGGCGACGGTGACGAGCAGGACGGTCAGTCCAAGCCGCTGTGCAGTCTCTCGGATCATCCCGGGGCTCCCCTCTGAAGGTCACGGTTGGTTCGGTGTGGTCTCCGGTTGACGCCGTGCGGTGTCGTTTCACGACCGGCATCGGCCCATGCCGAGCCATCGCGGGGCTCGGCGGCTTGTCGTCTCGAAACGCCGGTCGATGCGGAGAGTCGATTCGGCAGCGGTCCTGCCGCATTCGCCCGCACTACGGTTTTCGAAGCCACGGATTCTTTCCAATCGCGGTCCGTGCATCCGTTGCGACGTGCACTTTCCGCACAACCGAGCGAATACGACTGATTTCCCTGCCTTGTCGGTTCGTTGTTGAAAACGTTGCCCTGCGGCAGCGCGGGTGCGTTTCCTGAGCTACTGTTTCACCGAGCGGACGTTTTCCGTCGGACTTCGCGTGAACTCGGTCGATCGGCGAGCCGGCTGCGGCCTTCGGGACGGTCGGGCTTGGCGGCCGAACGATTGCGGCGGAGGGTCCTGGCCGCGTCGTCGAGGTCGGCGTCCGACATTTCGAGTGATCCGCCGGGATTCCCGGATGCACGACTTGCGGAGGGCTCCGTGAGAGATAGCCGGATGGCCGAGGTTCGGCGCCGGGACGCCGCGTCTCGGAGAGAAGGTGCGGGGAAGACCGCGCATCGACCGTCTGGAAACCGGTTTCAGATAGGGTAGCCGCAATGACGCAGACCACAAGCATTTCGGACACGCTTGCGTTGGCGATCGAAAGTGCTCAAGCCGGGAACACCATTCTGGCTCGGATGCACCTGCAGGAGGTACTGGCTCAGGATCCGACGAACCTGGATGCCTGGCTGTGGCTGGCCTGGTGTGCCGAGTCTCCAGACAGTGCGGTGCGGAGCCTGGAGCATCTGCTGACCATCGACCCGGATCATGAGCTGGCTTGGAAGGGGCTGATCTGGGCCAGCGAGATGGCCGAATTCCGGCTGCCGAAGAATTCGTCGCCCCAGCGGTCGCGGAGGGGCGGGGCGTTGGGGACGACTGTGTCCGACGCGAGCGCCCGGCTGCGTATCAGGCGACGGTCGCGCGCAGGAGCAGACAAGAGCACGTCCGATGCGGGACAGCGATCCGCTGCGGGTTTCGATCCGGAACCGTCGGATTCGGTGTTCGACGATGAAGGTTCGGTCCAGCAACTCGATGACGCTGCGGCGACGGCCGACACGCTGATCATGCCCGCCAATTCGTTGCGGCCGAGTCGGGGGACTGCCGAAGACGAGCAGGCCGCGCAGCACGTCGTGCAAGATGACGCGGGCAGCGCAGCGACGGAGCCGGAATCGACGGCGACGCCACCGGTGTTCGCGCCGACGAAGACCGGCCGTTCGGACATCGTCACCCACGATCGCGGGTCGGCCGGCGACGAGGGGCTTGCAGAGGGCGCGTTCGGTCGACCGTCCGAGGCAGCGGATGATGCTACGCCCCTCGTCGGCGCAGCAGAGCATCCGGATGGGAAACCGGGCACATCGGTTGCCGGCGCCGCGCCGGCCGGAGAAGCGGTCGAAGAATGGAAACTGCCGGAGTCGTTTTCGGTGGAGCCGGAGCCGCCCGCGACAACGGATGCCGCGCGACGAGAAGCGGCGGATGCTCCAACGGCTTCGAGCAGCGAAACGGACGGAGGACCTCACGGTTCCGGCGACGGCGCTTCCGAGACGGAACACACCGAGCGGACTGGGGAGAGCGTCGAGGCCGACGATTCATCGGACGTCCTTCCGGATTCGGCGGGCTCGGTCCGCACTCCCGAGTCGATGCTGGCCACCGAAAGCGCCGCGGAGCAGCTCATAGAGTCCGATCTGAGCGGCAGTGGGGGACGGCAGCCGTTCGAATCGAACGTCGTACCGCTGGATGAGGCTGAACGCGAGTCGGGTCGGCCGGTGCCTTCGCAAGCGGAAGTGCAGCCCGTGCCGGAGAGCGGCGATGCGGACGCCTGGCAGCGGATGACGACTCGGGAACTCCCGACTTGGGATCCGGATCCCTTTGGCGAGGCGGATGAGTTCGCTGCGGAGGGAGCCGCGGACGCGGTGAGCGCGACACCGAGCAGCCGTCCTGTCGCCGATCCGGACGCAACGACCACTGCCGGCGATCGGGGCGCCGACGCGGACGGTTCGGCTGCAGACGACGAGGTGACCGTGTCGGTGACGACCCCGTTGAGGAACACGGGGGATCGTTCGGAACCTTCCGGGACGCACGAGGACACGGATTCCGTTGCGGTGACGATTCAACGGGACGAGTGTCCCGGGGGGCAGGGACCTTCGGCGTCGTCATGCGACGCATCGTCGACGGAGGCGGGGGCCGTTGTTGCCGAAACGCGTAGCCTCGGTGCAGCACGGGTGAAGACGGCCGAATCGGGTGACTCGGAAGCGGAGGCGGCCCCGCCGTCGGGAACAGCGCCGGCCGACGCAGAGCAGTGTCGTGACGAGGTGGGGACGGAGGCGCCGGACGTCGCGACGTCCGAGCCGCTGCAAGCGGAGGAACGGGGTGCCGGTGCCGGAGCCGTCGCAGCGGCCGATGCGGACGGGCCGGTGGTGCTGGTGGTCGATGACAGCGCCACGGTGCGCAAGCTGGTCAGCATGACACTGGAGAAACACGGCTATCGCGTGGTGACGGCGTTCGACGGCGTGGCGGCCATCAAGGAAATCGCTGCGCACAATCCGGCTTTGATCCTGATGGACATCAACATGCCGCGACTGGACGGTTATCAGCTTTGCAAGCTGGTCAAGAAGCATCCCGCGACGTCTCACATCCCGGTGCTGATGCTGTCGGGGAAGGACGGGATGTTCGACAAGCTGCGGGGCAAGCTGGTCGGAGCCAGCGGTTACATCACCAAGCCGTTTTCTCCGGAGGGGCTAATCGAGGTGGTTTCCCGGGAGCTGAAGGCGGTGTCACGTTGAGTGGCATGGAGCGCTGGCGGCGGGCGGCTCTGCCAGGCCGCGGACCGTCGGTTGTGCCGGTGACCGACAGTGAGGGCTGGGATGAGAATCACGGATTTCGAGAAGACGTTGGAGCAATACCGCGGTGCCACGCCCGAGGTTCGCGACGAGCTTCTGGAGCGTGCGGGCTTCGAGCTGCTGAGCCGGTTGGAGAGCCGGCTGGCGCGGCTGGAGGACGCAGAGGGGGTGAAGCGGATGCTCACGCGGTTCGAGACGCTGCGTGAGCTGTTGATCGACGTCATCGAGTTCATCAATGCGGAATTCGGAACGGACGCACTGGCCGACGACGTGCAGATGATCTGCGATTTGCGTGACCGGATGAAATCACTCGAACACGCCTGGCGGCGGTTTTCGATCGGCAGTCTGTTCAGCTTGCGGTCCTCGACCGACGAAGCCCGGCGGGAGGCGTACCGGCAGTTGTGCGACGCCGCGCTGAAGGTGTTCGCCAAACTGCTCGATTATCCCAGCGCCCGATTTCACAGCGAACAGAAGATTCACGAATGGCGGCAGAGCTGCGTGTCATTTCTGGAGGATCTGCGACAGCGATGGTAGGCACCGAGACGACAGGCACCAGCGATCGTTACGCGCAGCGACGCGCGTTTCGCGTGTTGGTGGTCGATGACAGTGCGACGTCACGGGCATCCGTCGCCGATGCACTGCGAACCGCAGGTTACCAGGTGGAGACGGCGGCCGACGGTGAGCAGGCATTGCGGACGTGTGCCGCCGTGGAACCACACCTGATCGTGCTGGACGTGGTTCTGCCGAAGATGAACGGCTACCAGGTCTGCCGACGGCTGAAGAAGTTGGGCGGGGGCCGTGACGTGCGTGTGGTGATGCTCAGCTCGAAATCTCAGGCTGCGGATCGATATTGGGGGCTGAAACAGGGAGCGGACGGGTATCTGGCCAAACCGTGGCAACCGGAGGAACTGGTGGCGTGCGTCGATCGGTTCCTGCTGGGCCAAGGGGCTGGATCGAATGGCGCGTGCTGATGCATGCCGTCTGTGGTTCGCCCGCGTCGGCCGGGCCGGAAGCGCCGCCGACGAGCCGATGTGGTCACGGTTCCCAGTGGGAGCAAGAAGCAGTCATGTCGGAAGAAAGAGAGGAATTTCCGGAGTCCCGCCCGTCGTTGTTCGACGATGCGGAACTGCTGGAGGCGGTGCAGGACGTTTTCGGCGCCGACGCTCTGAAACTGCTTCAAGAGGACGAAACAGCCGGAAATGACTCGGAAGGGACGTCCGTTGCTGCGGCCCTGCAGGAGGCCTGGGACGCCGAGGCCGAGCGACGTCGGTGCGAAACGCCGGCTGTGGGTGAGCGACAGGTGGTCGTCCTGATCGGCCCGTACCGGATCGGCATTCCCCTGGCGCAGGTGCTGGAAGTGCAGCCGCGGCCGCCGGTGACGTCCCTGCCGGGGGTGGCGGATTGGATCCGGGGCGTTTGGAACCGGCGGGGTGAGGTCACGGCGTTGAGTGATCTGCGTCGGCTGTTCGGGCTGAGCGGAGTCGCGGCGTCGCGTCCGCAGCGCGTGGTGGTGGTGCGTGACACCAGCGGGACGCGAGTCACTTCCCTGCTGGTGGACGGTGTTCTCGGCATGCGCCCCGTTGCCGCGCGA
>RFHO01000547.1 GCA_003696385.1 Planctomycetota bacterium
CTGCTGGCGCGGGAAGCCGCCCGCCGCGGCCTGTCGGCCAAGCCGTGGGTCAAAACGAGCCTCGCCCCCGGCAGCCGCGTGGTCACGGACTATCTGAAAGAGTCCGGACTCCTGGAGTCGTTGGAACAGGCGGGTTTCTACCTGGTCGGCTACGGCTGCACCACCTGCATCGGCAACAGCGGTCCGCTGCCCGAACCGGTCGCCGAAGCAATTCGCAAAGGCGACCTGGTCGCCGCCGCGGTACTTTCGGGCAATCGCAACTTCGAAGGACGCATCAATCCGCTGGTGAAGGCGAATTATCTGGCCAGCCCGCCACTGGTCGTGGCCTACGCCATCGCCGGTACGGTCGACATCGACCTGCTCAACGAACCCCTGGGAACGGATTCGGCCGGGCGGCCGGTTTTCCTGAAGGACCTGTGGCCCTCCTCGGCAGCGATCCGTGAAACGATCGAGGCGGTGGTCAAGCCGGAGCAGTTCCGCGCCGAATACGAAAAGGCGACGGAAGGCCCCCCGCCATGGCGTGAACTGCCCAGCCCGACCGGCGAGCTCTACGAATGGGACCCGGAAAGCACGTACGTGCAGGAACCGCCGTTCTTCGTGGACATGCCCCCCGATCCGCCACCGATCCGTCCCATTCGCGGCGCTCGCGTACTGGTTCTGCTGGGCGATTCGGTGACCACCGACCACATCAGTCCGGCCGGGGCGATCGCTCCGGACTCCCCCGCAGGAAAATACCTGCTGCAGCGGGGCGTCCCGCAATCGGAATTCAACAGCTACGGCAGCCGGCGGGGCAATCACCACGTGATGATGCGCGGTACGTTTGCAAACATCCGGCTGAAGAATCTGCTGGTTCCCGGAACCGAAGGCGGAGTGACCATCCACCTGCCCAGCGGCGAGCGGATGTCGGTCTTCGACGCGGCCATGCGGTATCAACGGGAAGGCACGCCGCTGGTGGTGATCGCCGGCCGGGAATACGGCACCGGGTCATCGCGAGACTGGGCGGCAAAGGGCACGTACCTGTTGGGCGTGCGGGCGGTGATCGCCGAATCCTTCGAACGGATCCACCGTGCAAACCTGGTGGGCATGGGAGTCCTCCCCCTGCAGTTCCGGGAAGGCGAGGGGCGCGAGGCACTGGGACTGGACGGCACGGAAGTGTACGACATCGCCATCGACGATCGGCTCAAACCGCGCCAAGCGGTGGAAGTCACCGCTCGCAAGGCCAACGGTGACGAAGTGCACTTCGTCACGACCTGCCGCATCGACACGCCGGTGGAGATCGACTACTACCGCAACGGCGGCATCCTGCATAAAGTTCTTCGCGATCTGCTGAAGTCCTGATCGGCGCTTGCAGAACCGCCACGCTTCCATCGGCGCGTTCCGCCGCCATGCCGGCCGATGCTCGCCGCTGGCGCCCGGGAAATTGCCCCGCGGATGGCCTGCCCGCGCTTCCCGGCATCCCGGAATGCCGTCAACGAAGGCGGGCACCGAAGAAGGTCCTTGTCGGGCCGATCCCCTGCCAGATCCCGTCGCCCCCATGCCCTTTGTCGCGGAACTGATCGTCGAACCCTACCTGAGTGGCAAACGGATCGATACGTTTCTGAGCCGACACTTCCGAAATTACAACACCTGGCGGTTGATGCGGCTCGTCCGGGTGGGCGCCGTGACAGTCGACGGACTGCGGGCCACCTGCGACCAACGTGTCTGGCGAGGTCAGCACGTGCGGGTGATTCTGTACGAACCACCCGACAAGCTCCTCGCAGCAGAACCACAGCCTCTCGACATTCTCTACGAAGACCCGTGGCTGCTGGTCGTCAACAAACCCGTCGACCAGGTCGCCCACCCGGCGGGCGAAATTCACGGAGGCACACTCGCCAACGCGGCACAATGGCATCTCGATCGCCAGACGCGCTGCCGCAGCCTGCTGCGTCCCGGCATCGTTCATCGCCTGGACCGGTTCACCAGCGGCGTGGTCGTGTTGACCAAGGACCACCTGTCGCACCGCCGGATCCAGCAGCAGTTCGAGCATCGTCGTGTTCGGAAAAGCTACCTGGCGCTGGTCCGCGGAGTGGTGGCTCCCGACACGCTGACCATCGACCTTCCGATCGGAGCCGCTCGACATCCGCGCTGGAAGCTGATGTCCGCGTCTCCGCAGGCCCGCGCCGCGCGGCCCGCCATCACGCACGTCCGCGTGGTCCGCCGATTCCAGGAAGCGACCCTGGTCGAAGCGGTTCCATGGACCGGCCGCCTGCACCAGATCCGGGTGCATCTGGCGTTCGTTGGACACCCCGTGCTTTGTGACGAGTTCTACGCCGAATGGGGAGCACTCAAAGGCGTCCCGGCACACCGGTCCGAACGGTACCCGTCGCGCAATCCCGCCCCGTGTCCCCACGCGCGAAGCGCTCCCCCGTCGGTGCAGACGGGCGTGGCTCCGCCCACTTCCGCAACCACCGGAACCGGCCCGGAAGCTCCCACATCGGTGACGCCCGCCGCCATGCCGATGTCGCTTCCGGCCGCTCCGTACGTCCTCGTACAGCGGCCCGGAGTCACCACTTCGCGACGAAGCTGCGATCGGTTCGACCCCGGCGGCGCGATCGGGCGACTGCATCGGGCCGCCAGGTATCCCGATGCCACTCGCCGGGTCGTCGTCTCGGTGGGCGAGCGTCCGTTGCACGTGTTCGGACCGCTGCCAAAGAGCCGGGAACTGTTCGGAGTGCCCGTCCCCCAATGGGACCGCGCAACGCCATCGAAGGCCTCGAGCGGTCCCCACCGCCGCCGTTCGGCCTCCGATATCGAGAACGATTCACGAACGCTCGAGCCAACCCGCGGCGCGACACGGTCGGCGTCGACGCCTGCCGTCGACCGCGACGAGGCCGCGCCATCGAGCGTGACGTCCGAAGACGCCAGCTCGCACGGCGGTACGAACGCGGAACGGTGGGTCGCTCCGTTCCTCGACCGCCAGGCGTTGCACGCGTTTCAGCTGGTCTTTTCGCACCCGATCACGGAAGTCACGCTGTCCTTTCGGGCACCGCTGCCCGCGGATATGTGCGCCGCGTTGGTGCTGCTGGACTGATCGATCCGCCGGACCCTGGCCACTTGCCATTCCCGCGACGTTCGAAACCCCACGACCTCACCCACGGCCCACACGCCGTCGACCCATGTCCGGCCGCGGCAGTCACACCACACACGGTCGTTCTCGTCGGTCAGCAATCCGATGCGGTCCAGCCGCAACGCAGGGGTTCGCCCCACCTGCGGGCCGCAGCACACGACGATCTCACCCCAGCGAATCCGACCGTGGCGACACACCAGACGCAGTGGGCGGGCGCCGGTGCTCTGTGACCAGGCGGCTTCGACTCCCAGCACGTCGTCGCACACGAAGTGGACGCCCGCGGCTTGTGCCAGCTGTTTGAGCGTCAGCCGCGCCAGACGCTCGGTTTCTGCCGGCGGTCTTCGCGCAGGCGGATGTTCACTCGCTTCAATGGCACGAACGGCGCGGGACAGAATCTCGTGCGTCACCGGCGCAATCCGGTCTTCGTCGCGGTCGATCACCGTAACCCGCAGTCCCAGCAACCGCAGCAGGAGCGCCTGTTCCAGCCCGCGAATTCCGGCGCCGACCACGACTGCCGTTTCGGCGTCCTGCAGGCCACCCGTCGGTACACGCGCGGCCGACCCACCGTTTCCCTTTTCGGAATCGACCGCATCCCCGTTGCAACCGCCCCGGCAGACGGCCGCTGCCGACTGGGGTTCGGCGGTCACCGACACGATTCCCGCGATGGCGTCGTCGCCTCCATCGGCCGATGTGCCCGCGGCGAGCTCCTCCAGAAACGCCTCGCAAGTCCACACGCCGTTTCCGCGCAACTCCGATTCGACCCAACGCGGCCAGGCGGTCTGTGCCCCCACGGCAAGCGTGAAAGCATCCGCCACCACGCGCCGCACTCCGTGCGCGCCCGCGACAAGCAGACTCTGGGAATCTTCGAACTCCGCGCGGCCGAACAGCACGTCGATTCCGTCGGCACACAGTTCCGCAAGCAGTCCGCTCAGCCGCCGCGCCGACACCATCGCCAGCAGTCGCGACGCTTCGTGCAAGGCCGCCTCTCGGTACGACCGGGAACCTGCCGGTGCATCGCGGTCGCACGCGCCGGCCCACCGTTTCAGCGAAGCCACCGTCTCCCGCACCACACACGCCCGTTGGCCGCACCGCAGCAACGTCCCCAGCGCTTGGTCGTCCCCGAAAACATTCCACCAAGGTGCATCCGCACCGCCCTCGGGGCAGCCGGAGTGCTGTTCGGGAACGACGACGGCCACTCGCTCGAATCGCCGTGCCGCGGCCTTCGCGAGATCGATCCCTCGCGGATCGAGCCCGATCACCACGGCATGATACCGCTCGATGGACATGCTCTTCTCCCGTTGTGTCTGCGTACCGGAACCGTCGGCGATGGCGCCGGACAAATGCGGTGACTTTTCCGGAATCGGAATTCGGGGCATCGGGAGAACATGCCAAAACGGCGAAAACGGGGAAGGCCGGGAAAGACCGTGCGGATGCGCAGATTGTGCGGGAGCAGCCCATGGAACGTTTCGCACCCGTGGTCACGGTCGCAAGGGTCCGGCCGTATGGGAGTTTGCTGCGGGAAAGCCGCACGCAGAGGCAACTCCAATCGCGCGTCGATCGCGCCAAATCTGCGCAAACGGGGAAAAGTGTGCCAAGATTTCGGGGCGTCGTGCGAATTGCCACATGATGGCCCGCCGACGCGGCGGACGCGACGTCGCTGGAATGGGCGCTGTGAAAGCGGCACCGCCATTCCACGCACCGAGGCGACGGGTGACCGCGCGGTGAAGCGGCCGTCCGGAACTCGGGACCGGGTGATCCGTCGGGCCAGGGGCGGAGGCCCGCCGAGCCGACTCACCTTTCCTTGCCCATGCGGAGACGAGTCGATGAGACGCGTATCGGGAAATGCGGCCCGGCATGCCGCGGCAGCCACGATGATCGGTGTTGCTGTGGCGGGGCTTTTCGCGTGGTTCGTCTGGTCCGAGTGCGTGATCGACGTCCCGAACGAGCATGTCGCCGTGCTCATCCGCAAGATCGGGCGGGATCTGCCGAATGACATGGAGGTGGCGCCGGGGCCGGAGTACAAGGGAGTGCAGGCCGAATTGCTCAAGGAAGGTCGTTACTTCCGCAACCCGTTCGAATGGGACTGGGAAATCCACAAACAGGTCCAGGTGCCGCCCGGAAAGGTGGGGGTGGTGATCAGTCTGACCGGCGACGATCTGCCGGCCGGAGAATTCCTCGCCCGCAAAAACGACGACGGCACGTGGACCAAGGGGATCCTTCCCGATGTGTTGCGACCCGGCCGCTACGCTCTGAATCCGTACATGTACGAACTCGAGCTGCACGACGCGGTGACGATCCCGGCGGGTTACCGCGGCGTGGTGACGCATCTTGCCGGTCCGCTGCCGAAGGTCCCCAATCAGCTCCTGTCCCAGCCGGGTGAGCGCGGCGTCCAGCCGCAGACGTTGGACGCTCAGACGCATTTCGTCAATCCGTACGTCGTGCGGATCAGTCTGGTGGATACCCGCAGCCAGCGATTCAATCTGGCGGAGACCAAGGACATGGGATTTCCGTCCAAGGACGGCTTCTGGGTCAGCCTGGACGGAAGCATCGAATTCCGCGTCGACCCGGAGCGGGCAGCGGAAGTCTTCGTCACCTACAACGACACCAGCAACGGTGACCGCGTCGACGAAGAGATCATCCGCAAGATCATCATGCCGAACGCGCGGAGCTTCTGTCGGCTGGAGGGCTCCAATTCCCCCGGACGCGACTTCATCTCGGGTGAAACGCGGACGAAGTTCCAGCAGGCATTCGAGGAAGCGATGCGTCAGGCCTGCGAACCGCTGGGCATTCAGGTGATCCAGGCATTGATCACGCGGATCCGCCCTCCCGAGCAGATCGCCGAACCCGTGCGCCGCCGGGAACTGGCTCTGCAGGAAGAAAAGAAGTTCCAGCAGCAGATCCTGCAACAGCAGGAAGAAAAGAAACTCGCCGAGGAAAAGGCGCTCGTCAAGCAGAAACAGGCTCTGGTCAGCATCGATCGCGAGATCATCACGCTGCTGACTCAGGCCGAGCAGGAACAGAAGGTGTCCGTCACCGAAGCCAACCAGCGAAAGGGTGTGGCTGAGTTCCGGTTGCAGGCCGCCGCCGACGAAGCCGCAGCGGACCTCGCCCGCGGCTCCGCCGAGGCCGACGTCATCCGCTTCGAAAACGCCGCCGATGCGGCGGGCTGGCGGAAAGCCGTAGCGGCCTTTCGCGGAAATGGTGCGGCTTACGCCCGCTATGTACTCCTGCAGAAGACCGCCGCGGCGTATCGGCGGATCATGGCCAATACTGCCGACAGCCCCTTGATGGAGATCTTTCGATCCTTTGTCGAAACCGACGCAGCCGAGGCCGGCGCAGCCCGGTCGGTCCGATCATCGGCTCAGTCCGGCCGGTGAATCCACTGTGGCAGTCGCCGCGTCCTGAGCACCATTGTCGATCGCGTGATCGGCGATCCACGGGAGGCCAACCATGCCCGACCCGACCGAAAGCCGCTCGTACGTTCGTCCCCTGCTCGGCGGACTGGTGTCCGCCGCACTCATCGTTCTGATCGTCTGGCAGACCATCGAGTGGACGATCAACCGGATTTACGTCGAGCCCGGGAACAGTCTTCTGCTGCGCTACAAGGGCCCGCCCCTGCCGATACCGGGCCTGGGAGTTCGTCCGCCCGCCGCTCCCGGCCGATTCGCCAGGGTCGACGAGGACGGCAATCCGCTGGAGCTGGGTGTCCTGGAGCAGATGCGCGGCCCCGGTCGGCACTTCTACTGTCCGCTGTGGTGGGAACGCACGATCGTTCCGGACATCATCGTCAAGCCCGGGCAGGTCGGCGTCGTCCGCTCCAAAATGGGCGAGGATCCGCCGCCGGGCGAATTCCTGGTCGACGGCGACCTGGGCGAAACCGAATACAAGGGCATCCTGCGGCGTGCGTTCGGTCCCGGCCGTTACCGTGTCAATCCCTACGCTTACGACTTCCAGATCGTGGAACCGAAAGCCGTTCGCAGCGGCACCGACATCAAGCACAGCGGATGGGTCGACATACCCACCGGCTACGTCGGCGTGGTGACCAATCTGGCGGACAATGCAGCCACGGGGGAAAAGGCCGGGATTCAGGACGAAGTCCTGCCTCCGGGGCTGTACGTGCTGAACCCCGCCGAAAAGGTCGTCGACATCGTCGAGATCGGATTCCGCGAGACGACGATCGCCGCCAACCTCAAACGGGATGCCGCGGGCAACGTCGTCTTCGACGACAGCGGCGAACCGATCATCGCCGAGGACGACAGCGGAATCGGATTCCCGTCCAACGACGGTTTCCCGATTCGGATGGACTTCACCGCAATCTGGGGCGTGATGCCCGATCAGGCTCCGGACGTCATCCGCAAGTTCGGCAACGTCGACGCCGTCGAACAGAAGGTCGTCATCCCGCAGATCGAAAGCATCTGTCGCAACGAAGGCTCCAAGCTCGGCGCGGTCGAGCTGCTGGTGGGCGAATCGCGACAGCAGTTCCAGCTCCGCACGTCCGACACGTTTCGCAATGTGCTGAAGCAGAAAGGCATCACCGTGCTCAACGGTCTGGTGCGGCACATTCATATCCCGCGCGAAGTGCGGACGCCCATCCAGGAAGCGAAGATCGCCGAAGAACTGACACTCACCCGACAACAGGAACAGAAGACGGCCGCGACCGAGGGTGAACTGCGGCGGGCCGAGGAAGAAGTGTTGCTGGCCACCGCCCAAGTGGATGCCGAAACTCAGAAGCTGGTCGAAGAACGCAAGGCCGAAGGCCATCGCCAGGCCGCCGAAATCCGCGCCGAAACCGAACGACTGGTCGCCGCCATCGACAAGGAAGTCGCCGAACTGGAAGCCAAGGCCACCGTCCTGCTGGGCGAAGCTCAGGCCAAAGCCCGCCAGCTGCAGGAGGAGGCCAAGGCGGAGCTGTTCCAGCTGGCCGTGGACGCCTTCGGTTCGCCGGACGCCTACAACCAGTGGGTCTTCGCCCGGGGTCTGCCGGACGATATCCGCTTGGATCTGATCTACGCCGGACAGGGGACTTTCTGGACCGATCTGAAGACGTTTTCCGAAGCTCTCCTGGGACGGCAGGCCGCGCGATCCACCGGCCAGGCCCCCGCCCCAAGATCCCAGAATCCTACCGCCGGGGGGGCGGCGACGGCCAAACCACGGACCTCCGCACGCTCGGCGGCTCCC
>RFHO01000548.1 GCA_003696385.1 Planctomycetota bacterium
CCCTCACTGGGCGCCGGAGCGCACCGCGTTTCGTTCTCGTCCGATCGGCGCGCGTTTCGATTGTGGCGCCATTGGCATCGTCGCGTCCCTCAACGCAGTACCGATCCCCGTCGCCACCCGAGCCGGCCCGAGCCTTGCCGGCATCGCCGTTGCGGAAGCTATCCGCCACCGACGAAGCGCACGACCTCGAATACCATCGGCGGAGGAGCGGGCCGCAGGTCGTCAAAGTGAAACCGGAGAATGATCCGCACCGACCGCACGCCCGCCGGTCGTTCGTCCGAGTTCGAAGCAGCGTCCCCGGCCGACACCGCTGCGTGCGACAGCTCGCAATGCCAATGGTCCGTCCGCAGCGGAATGTCCGCTTTACTCAACAGCGACTCGACCGCCGCCGCATCGCGCAACTGCCCGACCGACACCGCCTCCAGCACGGTCGCCGCGTTCTCCGCAGCCAGCAGAATCTCGAACCGATCGTTCAATCCATTGATCTGCCGTACGGTCCAGGTCACCACGGGCAGCAGCGCCAGCAACACCACAGACAGCACAACTCCCGCCGCGAAAAGTTCCACGACGGTGAACCCCGCGCGGCGGCCCCGTGAGCGGACGCCATTCGCCGCGCACCTGGGCACCCGCCGCACGAAATCGCCGTGACCGGTGGACGGCCGGCGGGGTGAGGATCGGACGAGGACACCACCATCCGACGCGGCGTCCGCGCCGCTGCCCTGCGCCGCACAGCCGACACCCGGTGCCACGGATCGACGCAACGCGACGCGGCCCCCGCCTCCACGGACCCCGGACGCCCGGTTCAGAGCCACTTGCGTGCTTTGTCGGAAATGTCCTTGCGACACCACGCCCCTTTCCACCGGATACACTTGACGGCCCGGTACGCCTGAAGCTTCGCGTCCGCCAGGTCCTCGCCCAACGCCGTCACTCCCAGCACACGGCCGCCGGCGGTGACGATTTCGCCGTTCCGCCGAGCCGTTCCGGCATGGAAAACCTTCACGTTCGGCAAGCGGGCCGCTTCTTCCAGCCCGCGGATCGGAAACCCCGTCTCGTAAGCCCCGGGATATCCCTCCGAAGCCATCACCACACACACGGCCGGTCGCGGATCCCACCGCAAAGCCGCCGCGTCGGCCAGTCGCCCCCGAGCCGCTGCCTCCAGAACAGGCAACAGGTCCGACTGCAACCGCATCAGCACCGGTTGCGCCTCCGGATCACCGAACCGAACGTTGAACTCCAGCACCTTCGGCCCCTGACCGGTCATCATCAGACCGGCATACAGGACGCCCCGAAACGGTGTGCCGGCCTCGCGCATCGCATGAACCGTCGGCACGAGGATCCGTCCGGCGATCTCGTCCATGGTGGCATCGTCGATCAACGGGCACGGACTGTACGCCCCCATTCCGCCCGTATTCGGTCCGCGGTCACCGTCATACGCCCGCTTGTGGTCCTGCGACGACTCCAACGGGACGATCGTCGTCCCATCCACGATCGCCAGGATGCTGGCCTCCTCGCCCTGCAGGCATTCCTCGATTACCACCGTACGCCCCGCCTCGCCGAAAGCTCCCTCCACCAGAGCCCGGCGCACGGCTTGCAATGCTTCGGCGCGGTCCCGGCACACGGTCACGCCCTTGCCGGCCGCCAGACCGTCCGCCTTGACGACCCATGGTTGGTCTTCCCGGCTCTGCAGGAACGCGGCCGCCGCTTCCGGATCGTCGAACGTGCGAAAATCGGCCGTCGGCACGTTCGCCCGCCTCATGATCTGCTTGGCGAAGCTCTTGCTGCCTTCCAGACGAGCCGCCGCCGCCGTGGGCCCGAAAATCGTCAACCCCGCGTCCTGGAACGCGTCCACGATGCCCGCCACCAGCGGTGCCTCCGGTCCCACCACCGTCAGATCGATGCCTTCACTTTTCGCAAACCGCACCAGCCGCTCGATGTCCGTAGCGGCAATGTCCACGTTGGTCCCTTCGTCCGCCGTGCCCGCGTTGCCCGGCGCGCAGTACACCCGGCTCACCCGCGACGACTGACGCAGTTTCCACGCCAGCGCGTGCTCGCGACCGCCGGAACCAACGACCAGAACCTTCATCGCATCCCCCGGAGTACCTTCCTTCGACGGCACGCCTCGCGCAAGTACGCGTGCCGCACCCGCACGCACCGGCTTTCCGCCGACGCGCCGGGCCGATCCATCACCACGAGTCGTACTGTCCCGCGCCGGCATGCAACCGGCACGGCGCGCCGACGCCGCGGCTCAGTCGATGATCTTGTTGATCGGGTATTCCACGATGCCCCGAGCCCCCGCCGCCCGCAACTTCGGCACGATCGTTCGCACCGTCGACTCGTCCACGATCGTGTTCACGTCCACCCAGTCGGGATCCGACAGTGAGGAAATCGTCGGCTTCTGAAGTGCCGGCAAATGGGCCAGCACCTGTTCCAGTTGCGTACGCCGGACGTTCATCATCAGGCCGACCTTGCCTTCCGCCGCCAGGCACGCCTGCAACATCAGGGCGATGTTGTCGATCTTCTGCCGCTTCCAGGGATCCTCGTACGATTGATGATTGGCGATAAAACGCGTGGTGCTCTGCAGGACTTCGTCCACGATCCGCAGGTTGTTCGCACGTAGGGAACTTCCCGTCTCGGTCACTTCCACGATCGCATCCGCCAGCTTCGGGGGCTTGACCTCCGTGGCTCCCCAGGAGAACTCGACCTGTGCTTCGACGCCGTGCCGCGCCAGATAGGCCCGCGTCAGTCCCACCGCTTCGGTGGCGATCCGCTTCCCCTGCAGATCCTTGACCGACCGCACCGGCGAATCGTTGGGCACGCACAGCACCCACCGCACCGGACGGCGACTGACCTTCGAAAACACCAGCTCGCAGATTTCCCGAACGTCCGCCTGCGTCTCGACGATCCAATCGTAACCGGTGATCCCCGCGTCCAACACCCCCTGCTCCACATACCGCGCCATTTCCTGGGCGCGGATCAGCATGCAGTCGATCTCCTCATCGTCGATCGTCGGGAAATACGACCGGTGCGCAAAGGAAATCTTGTACCCGGCCCGGCGGAACAGCTCCGCCGTCGCTTCCTGCAAACTGCCTGCCGGAATACCCAACCGCAACAGGTTCGTCGACATCGCCTCCACACCTCGATCGATCACCATCGCCGCCTCGGCACCCCTGCGCTTCCGGCGTGGTGCACCCTCATCACCCTTTACCCCGACCGTACACGGCCTCGGGATCGAACACCCGTTCGCCGACCACGCGGACCGCTCCGGTGTCCGGATCCACTTCGCGGAAGAAGCAACTCCGAAATCCCTCATGACACGCCGCCCCGCCCAACTGTTCCACGCGGACGAGGATCGTGTCGCGATCGCAGTCGAAGTAAACGTGCCGTAGCAGCTGCTGATGTCCGCTCTGCTCGCCCTTGCGCCACAGTTTGCGGCGGCTGCGGCTGTAGTAACACACGCGACCGGTGCGCAACGTCTCTTCGTACGCCTCACGGTTCATGTAGGCCAGCATCAGTACTTCGCCGGTCTCGTCGTCCTGCGCAATCACCGGCAGCAACTCGTGCCTGTCGAAATCCGGTCCCTGCTCCGACACCGTCCACTCCCCTCTTGCATCGAATTTCCGAAACCAGCGGCAATCCCACCGCCCCGCCGACGTCCCTCACGACGCCGATGAGCCACCAGCGATGCTCCGCCGGGCAGCACCCCCCGGGTCCGACGCCCACCGTCGGGCACCGTCGCGGCTCTCCCAGCGCCGGTCCGCCGTTCGTGTCGGGCCCGATGCGGCGCGGGAAAGCCCCCCGGCGGCGCGCAATCCACCGGCTGCCTGCCCGGTCAGTGAGCGGCCCAGGCCGGCACACCACCAGGATCGATCCCCAGGACGGGTACCACCACCGCAAACGTCAGGACTGCGATGATCACCGTGCCCAAAACATTCAGCCACAGCCCCGTCGTCGCCATCGTCCGCATCGACACGTATCCCGTGCCGAACACGATGGCATTCGGCGGCGTCGCGATCGGCAGCATGAACGCACAACTGGTGGCAATCGTCGCGGGAATCATAATCAGTCGGGGGTCCAAGTTCAGGCGAACGGCCATCACCGCCAGTATCGGCAGCAACGCGCTGACGGTGGCCACGTTCGAGGTGATCTCCGTCAGCAGGATCAGCACCGCAACCACGGTGACCACCACCATCCAGGCGGGCCAGCCGGTCACCGCCGCCGCAAACTGCTCGCCGATCCATTCCGCCAACCCGCTCGTGCGGATCGCCCCGGCCAAGGCGAAACCACCGCCAATCAGCAGCAGCACCCCCCATGGCAGCCGCTCCGCCGTCTCCCAATCCATCAGGCAATTCACCCGCGACGTGGTGTCGACGTCCTGAGGATCCGCCGCCGATCCTTCGACGCGCTGCCTGCGCGCCTCCCCGACAGGCACCGGAATCACGAACAGCAGCAACGCCATCAGCATCGCCACCGTCGAATCGTCCACCGCGTGCGCCGCCCGCTCCGAAGGCATGCCCAGCGACCGCAGCCACCCGCTCAACGGCTCCGCCCACCCGCCCAACATACGCACGCCACCGAATGCCAGCGGCTTACGCGTGATCCACAGGACCGCCGTGGCGGCCAGAACCACCAGCATCGCCCATTCCGCCACGCTTGGCCGCCCCAGCTCACGCAACCGCTGCCGGAAGAAGCTGCGCGGTCGTCGCACCGTCGTTTCGGCGATCCCCCGCGTCAGCCACCACCACGCGGCCAGCAGCAGCGCCAGCCCGATCGGCCCGGCCGCCAGCATCCACTCTCCCGCCGACACTTCCGGAGCGTCCGGAAACTGCAACCGCCAGATTCGCACGAACTGCACGTTCGTCGGCGTCCCTACCAGCGTGGTCAGCCCCCCGATGCTCGCGGCATAGGCAATGCCCAGCATCAGCGGGACCCCCAGCGGCACGGGCCCCGCATCGGATCCCGCCGCCGGACGACCGTCTCCCGACGCCGGCGATGCTGCCATGGACCGGAGCAACGCCAGACCGATCGGCATCATCAACAGAGTGGAGGCCGTGTTGCTGACCCACATCGACATCCCGGCCGTGGCGACCATGAACCCGAACGTCAGCTGCCGCGGCCCGCTTCCCAGCAGCGCCAGAACGTGCAACGCGATCCGCCGATGCAATCCCCACCGCTCGATCCCCAGAGCGATCACGAAGCCGCCCACGAACAGGAAAATCGTCGAATCGACGTAGGCCTCCGCCACCTGCCCCGCCGTCTGGATCCCCAGCAGCGGAAACAGAACCAGCGGCAGCAGACTGGTCGCGGGAATGGGCAGCGCGTGCGTCAGCCAGTAAACCGCCATCAGCACGGCAACGGCCGCCGTGCGCCGAGCCGCCGGATGCATCGCGTCGCCGGCCAGCCACCAGGCCAGCACGGCGGCCGCCGGTCCGGCACACAGACGAAACCAGTGCCAACCCAGCGGGCTCATGCCCCGCCAACGTCCGCTCGATTGCGTCTCCGCAGCCATGGCGGCATCATGTGGCGACGCCCAAAGGCATTCAACCCGACGGTCGGCGTTTCTCAGATTTTGGAACCCGGCCACTCCGCTGCTGCGATCTCCGACGGCGGACCGCGCGACCGGCTGATGCCCCAGCGCCTCCGACCGGTCCCCACCGGTCCGCCGCAGCCGACGTCAACCACTGACGACAGCACCCGGCCCACCACAAATGATCGACCTGCGTCAATACATCCGCACGATCCCCGATTTTCCCAAGCCGGGAATCCTGTTCCGGGACATTACGCCGCTGGTGGCCCAGCCTCGGGCATTCCGCTACGTCATCGACTGTTTCCGCGAGCACTTTCAAGACCGCAACGTGACCGCCGTGGCCGCGGCGGAGGCCCGCGGATTCATTTTCGCCGCACCGCTGGCGCTGGAACTTGAGGCCGCGTTCATCCCCGTGCGCAAACCGGGCAAACTGCCGTTTCGCACCGAAAAGTTCGAGTACGAACTCGAATACGGCACCGACGTGCTCGAAATGCACTCCGACGCACTGAAGCCCGGCGATCGCGTGCTGATGGTCGACGACCTGTTGGCCACCGGCGGCACCACCGCCGCCTGCCTGAATCTCGCCGAACGAGCGGGCGCCCGGATCGTCGGCTGCGCGTTCGTCATCGAGCTGACGAACCTCCGCGGACGCGACCGCCTGAAGGGCTACGACGTCCTGAGTCTGGTTCAGTACAGCGATGGCGAGTGATCCGCCGGCGAAAACACCGCACCGGCGCACCCGGTGCGCCCCTTCGTCGCGGCATCGCCTGCGACCACCCGCAACCCGAGGCGCGCCGGTCTGAGGGGAGAGCGAGACATGACGCAGCCGCAATCACTGCAAGAGGTGGTGCAACGCTGCCAGAAGGTGATGGCCAACGCGTGGATGGTCCGCCGGTTCGTGAAACACTGCGAAGAGGCCGAAGAGTTTCCCGAACTCCTCCAACTGCCCCGCACCGTGTTCGACGTCGCCCGGGCCCTGCAGACCCGCGCCGACGACCCACCGGCCTATCTCCGCATGCTGCAGAAGAAACTCGGCCGCCTCCGCCGCGCCGCGGAACAATTTCGAACCGACGCCCCAAACGCCTCCACGCACATGAACTTCGTGCAGGCCGCCATCGCCATCGCCTTCTGCGTCGAACAGCTCGAAGAACTGCTCCAGATCGGCCTGCAAATGCTGAGCGAAAACCCGCTACCCGGCGCGGCGACCGCCGAAGCGCACACCGAACCCCGGACCGAAGGATCGCCTCATCAGCCGGCAGCCCGGCCTCCGCACCGCAACTGAACCTTCGGACCGGCAATGCGGCGGAAGCAACCGCCAAAACCGACACTGCGCCACGTCGGACCGCGGCGGCACGGGCGTCGCCGCAGATGCCCGCGGCCCCGCGGCAACAGCGATTGCCGCATGCAGCCGCCCAAACCAGGAGCATGCCCGAAGCCGCTCGGGCGGCCGATCAGCGCTTGGCCGCCGGCGCCACAAACTGCAGCTTTCCCCCGCACATCTTGCACGCCACCTTCATCCCCATGTACTTCTCGGCGGCACGCAGTTCTTCGTCGCAGTGCGGGCATTTCACGTAAAAGCCGATCCGTTTGACATTGTTTCCGAATACGAACTGCCCCGAGCAGAATTTGCAGGCCACGTTCTCGCCCACATACTTCTTGTTCACCCGGAGTTCGCGTTGGCAGTGCGGGCATTCGATGAAGAATCCGGCGGGCTCGACTTCGACCATCGCGGCGATCTCCTTCAGTTCCACGGGTTCGGGTGGCGCGACCTGAATGGGCTTCAAGTCCTCGTTCAATAGCGTGCGACAAGTCTGGCAATGCACGAGGTTCCGCGGCATGTAGTCCCCGCAGACAGGACAGTTTCCACCGGGCCAAGCTGGCATTTGCGAACCTTCCCCTTCCTGAAGCGAGACCGAATCGGCAGTGGCGACACACCATTGCGGCCGGGCCCGTCAATACGACCGCATGGTCATGCCGCACGCCACGCCATGATCACACGCAAAATCCGACAATCAAAACTCGCTGGTATGTATCTTGGGCAACGAATCCCCGCGATGCAACACCGCCCCCCGGCCGTTACGCCGATTCCGAAGCGCCCCGGCTGACCGCGCAAGCGTCCGCAGACCGTCCACGCCGCTACCCACTCCGTCGGACCACAACCGGTGCGGCACAGCCCCCCAGCCACCGCGCACCACTGCATCGCCCCGGCAGATCCGGTTGTGCCGAAATCCGGAGAAAAACCGCCTCTGTGGCCCGAATCGGCTGAGCGCATCGAACCGACTGGGCCGATTTTACGGAAAGAAACAGCAATACAGCCCACGCAATCCGGGCAAATCGTGGGCGGCGCTGCCCCCGCCACTCCGCCCGAAGGGTTCCTCCAGGCGGACGAAAACACGTGCCGGACACCGCCACGAAGCCAAACCGATCGTAACCGCGGCAGCCACACACCGCCGGGAGCGGCCCCCCGAAACGCGACAGCATGCGAAAGACGAGGGAACCATGAGACTCATCGGAAACATCTCTTCGGCGCTCGTCGGCATGGCAACCGTCGGACTCGCCTTCCCCCAGATCGCGGCAGTTGCCGACGTACCCGCACCGAGACGCACCGCACCCGTCACCGCGACCGCAGGTGCGGCGACGGCGCGAGGAAAAGCCTCCACGGCCACCAGTCCCCGATCGTTGATCCGGGACGTCAAGCTCGACGAGAACGGACGGTTGAGCGGACACGTCGCCGGCACTGCCGGAACGCCGAGCCGCACCGTCACCGTGTTCACGACCGATGGGAAACCGGTCAGCCGCGCACACATCGACGAACGAGGTGGGTTCACTATCGACGGCCTGCGTCCGGGCCTCTACCGGATCGCCACCGCCGACGCCGTGGCCGTGTACCGGGTGTGGTCCTCGGAGGGCGCCCCGCCGGCCGCCGGCCATCAGGTCGAACTCCGTCCCGTCGTCGTCCGAGCCCAGAACGCACCGCCGGACGTTCTTTTCGATGAACAGGGAAACCCCTACGGCCGCGTTCGGGTGAGCGATGCCCCCATGCCTCCGCAGACCGTGCCGGACACGGGGGCGGTACTGTACGAGCCGGCTCCCGCCGTCCTGGGTGGACCGGACATCTTCACGCTCGCCACGCTCGGCGCAGCCGTCACCGGTGCCGTGCTCGGCGGCGTCGCCTTGCACGAAGCACAGAAGGGCGGCCCCGCCAGTCCGTGAGCTTGCAAACGTCCGCTATGACCGTGGGTTCTCCCGGCCCGCGCAACGGCATCCATCCGCGATACCACGAGCAGTAACCCCATCCCTTCCCCTCCCGATCGACGCCGCAGGGACCACCCTGCGGCGTCTTTTTGGCCCACCACCAAAGTTCGCGAGTCAGCGCCACACCACTCCCCACCGGTCACTGGAAACCCCGCCGGAATCATCTACCATGCGGCCTCCAGCGATTGGCCTCCGGCCGAGCCCGCTGCGGGCGGCGACAGCGCTTCCGCGGGCGTCGGGGCGGACGGGCTGGCCACAGCGAAGCCACTCGCCGCGGCGAGCATTCGTATCGGAAGAGTCAGCAATGGCCAAAAAGACGATCGAGGACGTCGACGTCCAGGGAAAAAAGGTTCTCATTCGCGCCGACCTGAACGTCCCCTTGGACGATCAACAGCGGATCA
This sequence comes from Planctomycetota bacterium, assembly GCA_003696385.1. Taxonomy (GTDB): domain Bacteria; phylum Planctomycetota; class Planctomycetia; order Planctomycetales; family Planctomycetaceae; genus J052. The sequence continues at coordinate 9,181 of RFHO01000548.1, forward strand.
CCGACGACCGCCGGATCCGTATGACGCTGCCCACCGTTCGATCCGTCCTGACGCGCGGCGGGGCGGTGATCCTGATCAGCCACCTCGGCCGTCCCAAGGGCGGGCCGGATCCGAAGCTGTCCCTCCGTCCGGTTGCCGAGCGGCTGAAGGAACTGCTCGACGTTCCGGTGACGTTCGTCCCGGACATCATCGGCGATGACGCCCGGCGGGCAGTGGACGCGTTGAAACCCGGCGAGGTTCTCGTACTGGAGAACCTGCGGTTTCACCCGGGCGAAAAGGCCAATGATCCGGAATTCGCCGCCGCCTTGGCATCGTTCGCCGACGTGTACTGCAACGATGCCTTCGGAAGCTGCCACAACAACGACGCTTCGTTGCTGGGCGTGCCGCGGGCCATGGATGGCAAACCCAAGGTCGCGGGCCTGCTGCTGGCCAAGGAACTGAAGTACCTCTCCAGCGTCCTGGAGAATCCACAGCGTCCCTTCGTCGCGATCCTCGGCGGGGCCAAGGTCTCGGACAAGATCAAGGTCATCCGCAATCTGCTGACCAGGTGCGACCGCGTGCTGATCGGCGGTGCGATGGCCTACACCTTCGCGCTGGCCAAAGGGGGCCGTGTGGGCAACAGCCTCGTCGAACCCGATAAAGTGCCCCTGGCCAAGGAGTTGCTCGAACTCGGCGGCGACAAGCTCGTCCTGCCCGTCGACACCCATTGCGGCGACGCATTCTCATCCGATTGCAACAAGCGGATCGTGCCGTTCGGGCAGATCCCGGACGGCTACGAGGGTTTGGACATCGGGCCGGAAACCGCACGCCTCTATGCCGAGTTCATCCGGCAGGCGCGAACCATCGTGTGGAACGGCCCGATGGGCGTTTTCGAGTTGCCGCCATTCGACGAAGGAACGCGCCGCATCGCCGAAGCGATCGCGGCCAATCAGGATTGTGTCAGCATCATCGGAGGCGGCGATTCGGCGGCCGCGATCCAGAAACTCGGGTTCGCCGACAAGGTCACACACGTCAGCACCGGCGGAGGCGCCAGCCTCGCCATGCTCGAGGGCCGCCGGTTCGAAACCGTCGAGGCGCTCGACGATGCCGACTGACCCGCCATCACCGACAAGCGCCTTCTCCGGCGCGGCGCACAAGAAAACCGGGCGATCGCGTCATCGCCCGGTCACAGACCATGTGTATTGGTGCGCAAACTTGTCGTCAGGTGGACGTCTGCGAAACGTCGCCGCTGGTCGGCGCCGGCGGCTCCGCCCCTTCCTCGGCCCGCTTCAGCTCCGCCGCCTTCAACGCTCGATACACCTCTTCGCGATGCACGCTGACCTCACGAGGAGCCTCGATGCCCAGACGCACCTTGTCGCCACGCACATCGACGACAGTGATCACGATCCTCTCGTCGATCACGATGCTTTCATTCTTTTTCCGAGATAGCACCAGCATGTCCGATCTCCAACCCGCAAGCCGTCACATGCGGCCGCTCACGCGCAGAGCCAACACCTCCCGCACATGGCTCGTCCCGACGGCGCATGCCAGACCATTCCTGGCTCGGCTCGCACCCAGCGCGCACGAACGGCATCCGGGCACCACTCCGTTCATCCCAACCGCTTCCTCGTGATGCGCGTCGGCGTCGTGTGCCCTCAAATCACGTACGTGCCGCCCACTCAAACCGTTGGACGGAACGTCCCTGACTGTCCATGCTAGACGCCCCGCTGCGCCGCGTCAATCATGGGCACGTCGTCCTGTGAACATACGAACACAATCCGACCACGGGCCGTGCAGAACGCCAGCGATTGATCCGCAACCCTCGGCCGCGACCGCCGGACCGAGTGCTACGGGCTCCGCCCGGCACAAACCACACACTCATGTGGCTCACTCACCCGAGGTTCCCTTGAACAGCTTGCGATCGATCCGTGGAATGAACGGCGTCCACCGCGCCTGCGAATTCGGGTCGGAGGCAATCACCGTACTGAATTCATTCACTTTCGCATCCAGATTGTCCAAGTGGTGCAGCGCGATCGCCTCGGGCGTCATCGGCAGCTTCGGGCTGCCGAACTCGAGACGTCCGTGATGACTGAGAATCATGTGTTTGATCCGCAGCAGTTTCTCCGCCGGAAATTCCCTTCCGAAGCGATTCCGAAAGGTCGCCACCGCCTCGTTCAGCATTTCGATGCCGATGACCACGTGGCCGATCAGTTGCCCTTCGTCCGTGTAGATGCTGGTGTTCGAAGGGTCAATCTCCCGCACCTTGCCCAGATCGTGCAGGAACACGCCCGCCATCAGCAGCGAATGATCCACCGTGGGGTACAGATCCTTCAACCGAGTGGCCGCGTCTGCCATGTTCGTGACGTGGTCCAGCAAACCGCCGGGGTAAGCGTGGTGTGCCCGAACGCCCGCCACCGCCTGTTTCAGCCGAACGACCAACCACTCATCGTCCAGAAAGCAGCGCAGCAGATCCCGGACGTCGACATCCTCGATCGCCAGCAGCAACGCACGCAATTGCTCAAACCGCTGCTCCACGTCGGTGCTGGGTCGAGGTTCGAACTCACTGCGGTCGCGACCCGCCGCATCGACTTTCTCGACCCGTGACGCAATCACCTGCAGATTGCCCTGATACAGCTGCACCTTGCCGCGCACACGCACGAAGTCGCCCGCCTGGATGTGCGACAGCTGCCCTTCCGTCACGTTCCACATCAGAACGCTGATCGTCCCGCTGCCGTCACGCACCTGGGCCAGCAGATACAGGTTTGCGTTGCGGTTCGCGCGCAGCTGCTTGTCGACCAACAGATACACTTCATCGACAGAATCCCCGTCCCGCAAATCGGCCACACGCTGTCGCACATGGGCCGCGGGCTTCGTCATCGTGGCCACACCGGTCTCCTCGTTTTCCGCAACGCACACAACGGTCCGGCTGCGTTTCGACCACACCGAATCCGCTTGCGTCTGGCCCAGCCCGCTCGCCGATGGTTCCCTGAGCGGTGCCCCGCGTATCCTGCGACGGGCGTCCCGCGACTACGGTCCGGCCACCCCCAACACCTCGGCAGCAAAGCCGGCCAGCCGCGAAACGACCCAAGGGGAAATATAGCCGAATACCACCGCGGTTACAGCCAGCTTCGGAAGAAACGACACCGCCGGATCCGGCAGCTGCAACAGTGATTGCACGAACCCCACCACGACCGAGACGCCCCAGGCGACGATCAACAACGGCACGGCCACGATCAATGCGGTCGACACTCCGCTCTGGAACAGCGACACCATCGTTTCCTGCACGGCTCTCGCCCTCCCTGGTCGTTTGCCCGCCCATCCACGCCGATCGCCCACCACGCCGGCACTTGTAACCACCGGCGCCGTGCAATCGAACACGGTTGAGTATTCACCCGGTTGCCGCAGCCGCGCAGCGTGGTCCGGCCGCGCCAGCAAGCGGGCCCCGCAGTCCACGGCGAGCCGACACACCCTCCGTGAACCCATGATGCCGCAGGCCGGTCAGAATGTACCGGCCGCCACCGCACCAACACTCCGCAATACCATGCCCACGGTCGTCGTCCAGCCGTCCACCGCCAGAAACACGATCAGTTTCAAAGGCAGAGCGATCCATGTGGACGGTCCGGGCATCCATCCCAGTCCACTCAGCACGGACGCCACGAACAGGTCGATCACCATGAACGGAATCAGCACCCGCACTCCGATGGTCAGAGCCACCGTCAATTCGCTCAAGACGAACGCCGGCAACAGAACGTCGAACGGCACCACATCCCAGCCGGTCGGACTTGGCGTTCCGGCGGAAACGTCCCGCGGCCGGCCGGTGCGCCGCGCTGCCTGCCGGTAGCGCCACAAAAGCGACACACACCGCGTGTTCCCCGACCGCTCGATCTGCTGTTGCATGAAGACCCGGACCGGACGGACCGCCCCCTCCAATGCCTCCCGGGCCGACGGCCGCACAGTCCCTTTCCCGTCAGCGACAGCCGCCAGATACGGCCCGATCCCTTCCTCGTACGCCGCCCGCCAAACAGGCTCCATCACGACCACCGAGAGAGCAAGACACAGGCCGTGAACGACCAGTTGCGGTGGCAGGAACGCGCCACCGAGCGCTTGGCGCAACAAGCCGAAGACGATCGCAAAACGCAGGTAACAGGTGGTGAGCAACAGCAGCGGCGGCAACGTGCTCACCGCCAGCGCGACCAGCACCCATCGCGCAACGAACGACACGCCCTCCTCGCCATCGGCCGTCGGCAGAGGCCCCGCCGCATCGGCGGTGGACGTCGCGTGCTGCACCGCTGACGTACGGATCGCCCGCACGCCGTCTGCGTGGCCCGCCGTGTCCAGCCACCGGGGCCGCCGTTCGCCGGCTTTCGGACGCATCGATCCGTCCGGGTCGCGGCCGCGGATCGCTGCGCTGGCTTTCGGCAAAACCGCCGGCTCTTCCACGGCGCCGCCCGCCCCGCCCACTCCAGCGGCATCGCCGCCGTTCAGGCGCCCATCCTCAGCTGCGGCACTCGCGCCACCCGCCCACCGAGACGGCTCGACATACGCCGCATCCCGCGCCCCGATCCGAACGCGGAACGGCGGCCGCGCAGCGTCGTCGGCCGCTTCGGTCGTTTGCACCCCCGCCGCAACCGACCGATGGACCATCACGTCACCGGCATTGCCGGCGGTCCCACACATTCCCGTCGATGCGGTCGCCAGCCAGCAGATCAGCATTCCGGCCAAACGGCGGATCGCCGACCGGCCAGTCGCGCAGCCGGTCACGGCCAGACGCTTGATCCCCTTCGGCGCCTGAGCGGCCGCAGCCCGAAGACCTTCGGCACGAAGCGCGCCGTCGTCGGGCGGTTGCGGACCGTTCATATGCAAGCGGATCCCGATCATCGCTGAGCACGAGGCGGGGCAACGGGAACGGCACGCGGAACCGGCACCGGAGGACTCGCCGGCTTCTCCGTCCGCCCGGACGTCACGCTCGGCCCGTTGAAACGCTCATTCGAAGCTGCCGGCGGAACGGCCGCGGCGCGCGACGTGGTCGAATCCACTCCGGCCGGACCGTCCGGCGTCGGAACCGGCATCGCCAAAGCGGACGCTGACGAGGCCGGCCGACGCGTCCCCGTCCCCGTGCCGGCACGGCTCTGCCGTCCGGTTTCCCGCTGGCGTACGCCACTCCCCGTCGACGGCGGGGTCATTCGTTGGCGCTCCCCTGCAGCCGCCGGTCGTTCGGCAGCACCGATCGCCGCGAACAGGTCCCGGAACATGGCCCGATCGTCGCCCACTGCCTGACTGCCCAGCATGCCCAGAACGTACTGCACTTCCGTCGGAGTCGTGATCTCACACAGCGTTCGGAGCCCTTCGCCGGAGACGTCCAGCAACAGAACACGACCGCCGAAACGAACCACCGCCACCCGCAGCCCGTTTCCAATGCGATATGTCCCCAGCTCTTCCAGCACGCCGGCCGGAAGCGCACGCGACCGCCCGCCGGCCAGACGACGGTAAATGAGCACGACGATCACCAGCACAATCGCTGCGGCGCCCCAAGGGATCACCTGCCGGATCGTCCCATCCGAAGACCACGCGGCTTCGCTCGCGTCCTCCGGACCCGCCGACACCGCTTCGGCATCCACCGCGTCCGCCGGCGCCGTCGGTATCCCCCCACCGGCTTCGGACGGCGGAAGAGCAGGCCCCGCCACTGCATCCGACCCCGCCATTCCGATCGGAACAGCGGCACGCGAGCCGGAACCGGTCACCGATTCTCGCCGGTCGATGGCATCACTGGCATCGACGTCTGCATCCGCGGAACGCTCTCCACCCAAAGCCGATGGATCCCCGCCGACCAGCGACGACCGATCCGATGAATGCTCACCTCCGTCCGCTGGAATCGGCTTCGGCGGTCGGTCCGCCGACGGCGGCGATGGCGCGACACTTCGTGCAGCCTCGTCCCCCGCGAAGGGCCCACTCCGCGGCTCCGAATTCGCGGCCCCGGCGTCCTCCGCGAACAGCTCGCGCAGCCGAAGGCCGGCACTGGTGTGCGGTCGCCCTGCGGCCTCCTTGTCCGCGCTCGCCGGAGCCAGACGCGGCCATCCGGTGGCACCCGTGGATGAGCGATCCCTGCCGTTCTCTGGCGGCCTTCCGCGCGGCGTCCGGAACGCGTCGTCCGCAGTGGTCGCTTCGACGGACCGCGCACGGACCGACGCCCCCGCGGCCGATGAACCCCGACGCGGAGAAATCCGGAGAAAACGCCCAGATCCATCCACGGCCGCACCACCGTTCGCAGTGACGGCACCGGAGCCGCCGAACACATCCGCTTCGCCGGCGGAAACCGACCCGGAAGTCGAAGCATCCGGCGGCAATGCCGAGCGTTCCGGAGATTGCCCGCGCAGAGTGAACCCGCGCAGCGCCTCGGTCGGCACCTTCCGCTGAGTCGGCGGCCGAGGTTCCGAGTTCTTCAACCGTGGCGGCACGTGCGTGCCTTCGCCCAGCAAAACGCCGGGATGCCGCGCGGCCGCATCGTGGCCGCTCCCCCACGGAAGAACGCCCCACGCTCCCAAGGTCGAACCGGGGATCGAAATCGACACCGCCAGCGCACACCACGGGGCGGCGAAAAACAGCCGAAACGCCCGGATCGGCGACCGCCTGCGGCCTCCCTGCCGTTGTCGATGCGTTATCATGGGACTCCTTCCCACACGCCTTCGTCCGGAATCACGACGCCGGGACCATGCCAGCGTGTTCCCGCCCCGCGATCTCTGCCGAACAGTGAGGCCCGCCCCGCCACCCACTCACAGTCGTGCGGTCACGTCCGAACGCTTCCCAGCGACGCAGCGCGCAAGAATCACAGTGAGCTCCACGCGCGGCCACGCAGCGAGCGCGGGGTTATACCCCTGCGGCCGAAACAGGGTCAATACGGCTTCACCGCGCAGCCGATTGTTCGCCCTGGCCGGATCACCACGACGCACACCTCTCGGGTCGCAACGCGGCTGCCCGCATAGGCAGCCCTCGGGCTGCTGCCCCGAACCGGCGCAGTGCGGCTCCCACCGCCGGTCCGCACACCGGATTCACCGTGCTGCCAGGTCATAGCACAGCAGGTCGTTCTGGTCCCGCACATACAGCTTGCGGTCCGCGATCACCGGGTGCGGCCAACTCTTCCCGTTCAGCGTCGCCAGTTGAAAACGGCCGTCCAGCCGATAGCCCTCCGGAGTGGCACGGATCAGCGCCATCACGCCGTTTTCGTAGCGGAAATACAGATGTCCGTCCGCATACAGGACGGCCGCCGAACCGCTCCCCGGACCACGCTCGGGCCCCCAAACGATCCGCCCGGTCGCCATCTCGACGCAGATCGGAAAGCCCTTGTTATGGCCATGCCCGCAGTAGATGTACGGCCCGACCTTCACCATGCCCCCGTGGTGATTCTGCAGCGTTTTGGCGTTCAGGAAGTACACCTCGTCGGCCCGCACGCCGTCGTTTCCGTCCGGGCGCAACCGCAGCAGCGCGGCTCCGGTTCCGTACCCGGTCGAACAGAACACCAGATCCCCGTCCACGATCGGCGTCGGAATGTTCGCGGTGCCATTGGCGATGCGGTTGTAGTGCCACAGCAGTCGACCATCGTCCGCCGCGTACGACACCAGACCACGCCCGACCAACTGAATGTACTGTCGCACGCCGGCGCCGTGACTGATCACCACCGACGCATAGCCCGCGCCGTCACGCCCCCGCGATCCGGCCTCCCCCGGAGCTCGGCCTTTCCAGATCGTCGCACCGGTCCGCTTGTCCAACGCAACCACCAGCGCATCGGTTCCGCCCGGCGTACAGATCAGTTTGTCCCCGTCGATCAGGGGAGACTCGCTGTAGCCCCACCCCGACATCATCTTGCCACCAAAGTCCTTGCCGAAGTTCTTGCTCCACAGCAATCGGCCATCCGAAGCCTGCAGACACACCAGCTCCCCCGTGGCTCCGATCGCATAGACGCGATCACCATCCACCGTCGGCGTCGAATTCGGATGGTGCGTCCCCGGAATCTCCCGAGCCCACAACTCCCGACCGTCCGAACGCCGCAGCGCGATCACGAACACGCGACGCGGATTCTTCCCCCGCTGCCCCATCGTGTAGATCCGTTCGCCCACGACAGCCACGCTCGAATACCCGCGGCCCAGACCGCTCGCTTTCCACACCAGACGCGGCCCGCCCTCCGGCCATTGCGACAACAGGCCCTCCTCACGACAAATCCCGTCTCGCTGCGGCCCGCGCCAGCCCGCCCAATCCAGCGCCGACACGCTCGTCGATGCGCCGGCCAGCACACCCACCGCAGCCAACCACGACGCGACACGCTTCATGACACCCTCCAAGCTCTCCGTCCGAACAGGCGCCCCGCACGCAGCCCGATTTCCGACCGCAGGGCCGCTTTCGCCGCTCGTACGTTCCCCGCGGCGGGCCGGCGTCTCCAACCCTCCCGGCTTCCTAACACAGCGATTCCGGCCCCGTCAAGCGCACTCCAGGGCCACGCCTCGATGCATTCGGCCCCGCATCGACCTGGCTCCGCCCGCGGCACCGCAACAGACCGGAGTCGCACACGCGGCCCAATCCGCTCCTTGATGCCCGGCAGCACAACGACTAACATGCCACGCCGTTTTGCGAACGTCATCGCCTTTGCAGCCGAGCGACGAACGACGCACGAAACTCCCGACACGCGTCCACCGGCGCACTAGCCCGGCCGCGGCACCACCGGTCCGGCGGCTGGCGGGCCCGCGACCACCTATGCTCGCGAAAGCTGACGGCCGAAACCGTCCTCCGGAGAGGTGCCGGAGTGGCCGAACGGGCCGGTCTCGAAAACCGGTGTACCCTTTACGGGTACCGAGGGTTCGAATCCCTCCCTCTCCGCTGCGGCAGCGTCCCCACGCGACGCTGCCGTTTTTCATGCGCCCTTCGTCGTCCCGAACGGCGCATCCCGGTCTTCAGCCGATCCTCACAAGCCGCGGCTGCTGGCATCACCGAACGGGCCGCCGTCGTCACAGCCACACGTCCATCGACGGACACCCCCGCCGGCGATCCGGATCACCTTGGAAAGCGGGCTTGCAGACACAGCAGCAAGCGCAGCACCGAATCGGTAAATCAGGCCCTTGTCACCCGCACTTTGCACACCGGACTCTCGGCCGCGCAAAAAAAGAGGCCCGCGATCGGCGGAGCCTCCAGTTGCCCGGTGCCATTTTGAAATCGCCGTGGCAAACACCCACCGCGAAGAAACGCGTGGGCCTCGGCAGCATCCGCACCGGCCAACGCAGAAGCCGCACCCCACGCGCCCCGATGCGAACACGAAGTAGCGGTGGAGGGACTCGAACCCCCGACACGCGGATTATGATTCCGCTGCTCTAACCAACTGAGCTACACCGCCACACCAAAACAACGGCCCGCCACCCCACGAAACGCGGCTGCCAAGTGACCGAACTGCAGGCGCCGCAGATCAGTCTAACCCGACAATGCACCGCGCCAAGCGGGACCGATCTGCATTACACCCGGAGGGACTCGAACCCCCAACCCTCGGTTCCGAAGACCGATGCTCTATCCAATTGAGCTACGGGTGCAAGGATCACGACGCAGCCGGTATCCCTCCGCAAACCATGCACCGCGGCGCGGCGAATGGTAGCCGTCCCTGTCGCACCCGACAAGCCAGCGAAGAAGCAGATCCGCCACACGACAACCGCCACCGCGGACAGAGCCGCAGCCGGCCCCCAGCGCCCGCAACGCTACCGGCCACCGCAAAGCAGGCGCCGCACGACCCCGCCATTCGCAGGCGGGAACGTCAACTCGGCCAGACGTTCCAGCCGCACCCACCGGAACGTGCCGCGCATTCGTCCTTCACTGACACCGCGCCGCGTCCGCCTCGCCGGGACACATTCGACGAATGCCACGATCGTCGGCCGCCCGGCAATGACTGTCCGCACCTTGTCGAGCACGCCGCGCGGAACCACTTCGAGTCCCGTCTCCTCACGGCATTCCCGCACGGCGCACGCCGCCAAAGACTCCCCGGCCCGGCATTTCCCGCCCGGAAACTCCGCCAGTCCCGCGAACGGCTCCGTGCGACGCGTTCCAACCAGCACGCGATCGCCCTCGCGCACCACCGCCACGGAAACGCGCACAACCGCCTCTTCCGTCTCGCTCCGCCCCATCAACCCGTCCCGCCTGCAACCGCGGTACACGGTCCGCACGCATCCACGTACGCCCGCACCGAGCAACGGGCCCCGCCCCCCCAGGAGCCGCCGGCGTTCCGCACCGGCGACAGCCGCCCGTGACAGGCTGACAGAGAAACCGGTCGACCGCGGCAGCCCGCTCAGGCGACAAACACCGGTGCCGACAGCCGCAAAGCGGGTTCCACCCCGAGGATCTCCGCCAGCGGCTCGTGCAGAACGCTGGCGATCAGAACGTGTCCCCGCGGACTGGGATGCACGTCGTCCGGGATCAGCGATTCCACGGTCGGTTGCTGCGCGAACGCCCCATGTACGTCGACACACCGCACATGATAGTCCCACGCCACGGCCCGGCACGCTGCCACGTACGGCGGCATGATGTCCCGCTTGCCCCCTTCATATCGCTCGAAACGCGGTGTGGGCGTCACCAGCATCGTCAGAGAACCGATCTCCGCGGCCATCCGAACCAGACATTCCAGATTCGCTCGATAATCGTCCGGCTCGATCCGCGGTCGCTCCACCGGCGGCTTGGCGTCGTTCAACCCCAGCATGACCACCAGCAGGTCCGGTCTTTGCCGCGCCACCATCCGATCGAAACGCTTGATCGCGTACCGCGTATCGACACCCGCCAAGGCACTGCTGACGAACGTGACGCCGAGTTCATCCGTCCGCAGGCTGGCGCGCAGCCGCGAAACGTAGCAGTTCCCGGCATGGACGCCGCAGAACTCCCACCCGGCCGTCACCGAGTCACCCAGGAATACAACTCTTCGCACACGCTCACCTGCTCGTTTCATTCGTCCGTCATGCAACCATCCGATGGAGTTCACAGAGCCCGACCCTCCCTGACCATTCGCGGCGGTGCCCGCCGCTCACAGAATCGCTACCCTAAAGGACACCGAGATCCCACGGCTTTCGCGACCCTCGAAGCAAATTTCGCGCCTGCTACTCGGTGCCGATGCGCCCAAATCCGGCGCCGGCTGCGCCCTCAGCGAGTTCCCAACCACCCCGGACGTCCCATTTCAGCCAAACGGCATGAAAAGCATCTCATACGGACGATGCCGCGCCAAACCTCCCGAGCCCCCGCCCATGCCTGTCCGAACAACTCCTCGCCGCCCTTCCCGCGACTCGCGGCGCCCAGTTTGAGCGCCCAAACTGGAATCGCACGTCCCATCCGGACAGAGCAATGCCTTGGGAGCGAGTGCGAGGCACTCCGCGAGTTTCTCACGGCGCCCCTGCCCCCGGCCGGCAGAAATACTTTACCACCAAACACTTCGGAGGAGGAGGTGTCGCCAGCGTCACTAAGGCCCCGACCACGAAGGACGCGGCCAGGCCAATCAGTATCGGATCCACCGACAGTGGCTGCAGCGGCCGATAGAAGCTCCCATTGACCAGCAGGCCGCCAACGTACATCGCCAGATGGGCGCCGAACCCGGCAAGCATCGCCGCCAGACATCCAGTGCGATTCGCCCGCGGCCAGTACAGCGCGTAGACCATCGGGGCCAGAAAACATGCCGCCAACCCACTTCCCGTGTAAACGATGACGTCTTGGAGAAACTGCGGCGGCTTGACCGCGAACAACATCGCGGTCAGGCCCACACAAAGTGTCGTGCCGAAACTCATCCACTTCAGCCGCCGCTCCGAGCTTTCGGGATTCACGTTGCGCTGGTAGATGTCCCGGACGACCGCGGACGAGATCATCAGGAGGAAACTGTCGACCGTCGACATCACCGCGGCAAACGGAGCGGCCACCAGCAACCCGGCCAACCAACCGGCACCGATGTTCTCGGTCAGGTAAACCGTTGTGGCCGGCATGATGCGGTCGGGTTCGACTTCCATGCCGGGAAGCAGCACACGCATGCAGCAGAAAATGACCACCAGCGGCAGGTAAATGCACGAATAATAGATTGACACGGTAATGATCGAACGACGCAGCGTCTGCGTATCGCGGAAGGCCATCAGCCGCACCATGTTGCTCGGCTGCCCCGTCCCCGAGATCGACCACATGAAGAAAAAGGAGATGGCCAGACTGAGCGGCAGGAAGCCCGCATCTCCGTGCAGGCTCGGCCCCGGTCCGGTGACGTAGGCGCCCGGCCGGCGCGAAGGGTTTGAACAGCGAGGATCGACCGCCCAACCGACGACTCGCACCGCGCCCGCGTGCAGGACGCGTTCCCCACGCCGCTCCACTTCCTCACGCGAGACCGCCGGAGTGACCTCCATCAGGTCGACCGGCACCACACTCGAAGCATCTTCAAAGCGGGCTCCGTGGCGCAGCCGCCAAACGGTCGGTTCCGTCTGCCCCGGGGTCTGAAGCTCCAGCCACCCGCCAGGCGGCAACACGAACGGAAAACGCGAACCAGCCGCCAATTGCAGCTCCGCATGGACCAACCGCGGGGGCCGGACCTCCGCCAACCGTCGCGTGGCATGCGTCAGGCCGCCGGCCTCCCAAACCGCCAAGGGCAGCATCAGCAGCACGCCCAGCACCATCACGATTCCCTGCATCACGTCGGTCCACACCACGGCATGGAAACCACCGTACGCCGTGTATGCCACCACCGCCGCGCCGAAAAACAGCAGACACATCAGGTATTGGGCATCGACGCCGCGCAGGAAATCGACGTCCGCAAGGGCACCCTGTAATCGTAAAGCGCCGTCCTGAAACACCCCGACGCCTCCGAGCAATGTCTTCAGAATCAAACTGCCCGATTTGAATTGCGCGACCAGGTTGAACGACATGAAAAACACGATCAGGCACACCGCCACCAAGCCGAAGCCGCGGCTCTCGAAGCGGTCCCGGATCACGTCCGGCACGGTGATGGCGCCGCTGATCCGCGCCACCTGGTTCAACCGCTTGCCGATCAATCCCATCGTGCAGATGGGAACGACCATGTAGCTGCCGATCCACAGTGCAAGGATCCAGCCGTGCGTATAGATCTTCGCGGGAAACCCGGTAAAGCTCCCGCCCGATGCACTGGTGGCCGCGAACGTCAAAGCAAACGCCCACATGCCCAGCGAACGGCTTCCCAGAAAATACTCACTGATGAACTCGCGCTGCCGCAGCAGCCGATTGGCGACGTACGCCACCCCAAAGACTCCCAGGGTGTAGACCAGGAACGTCACCAGGGCCGCATTCGAAGACTGCACGGCCAGCAGGAACTGCAACATGGCTCGGACCGCTCCGCATCGTCGAAAGGTGCCTTTGCGCGATACCACGGCCGGGCGCAACGGTCGGGACACCTTTTCCGAAATCACCCCGCCATCGTCCCGTGCACGTTGATTTGCGGCGAAAGACCGTAAGGAAACGGCTCCCCGGTCGGATTACACCACCGCATCGCAGAGTGTCGAACGTCACGCCGAACCGCGCCGCGGGCACCGTGACACAACGCTCGATGGTCGACCGCTCACTCACCCGCCGCCATGGCCTGCCCGAGACTCGGTCGCCGTCGGTTCCAGCGGGGCGTCGCGCATGATCTTCCAACAGAACACGATGGTCGCCACGTCGGCACAGACCCAAGGCACAAGAATCCCCCAAAAGGCCCAACGCGGAAAACCGCATATCAGAGGCAAGGCGTCCGGCTCCCGGGGCGGCGTGTATCCCAGCCAGTAGCACACCGGAATACTCCATGCGAAGCAG
>RFHO01000549.1 GCA_003696385.1 Planctomycetota bacterium
GCTTATCGAGTCGAAACCGAAGGAGGAACGACCATGAGACGAGCCGTCGTCCCGTCCATGGCGGTGCTGCTGTTCGCGGCAGGAATCGTCATGGCCAAAGTCGAATCCGGATTGAAGGTCGGTGAAAAAGCCGGCGCCTTCAACGTCAAGGATTGCACGGGTCCGGCCAAGGGCCGCTCATTGTGCTATCGCTGACGCTACGGTAGCCGTCCGGTGGTTGCGATCTTCACCCGCAGCCTGTCGGACAACTTGGCCAGTCTGGTCAAGCAGGTCGATGCAGCGATCGAAAAGAACAAAGGCAAGAAGCTCTCGGCGTTCGTGGTGTACCTGACCGAGGATCCGGATGCCGCTGAGGCGAAATTGGTGGAGTTCGCCGAACAGCATGGCATCAAGAACGTTCCGCTGACGGTCTTCGACGGCGCGGCGGGTCCGCCCCGCTACAGGATCGCCCGGGACGCGGAGGTGACCGTCCTGATGTGGGTGAAACAGACCGTCCGCGTCAATCACGCCTTCGGAGCCGGCGAACTCACGCCGGAAGCCGTACGTGACGTGGTAGCGGACATCGCCAAGATCCTCGAGTGACAGCGCCGAACAGCGTCCCATTTTCAACATCCCAGCCCGCCACCCCAGCGTCCGCCGCGGCGACCGACCGCGGCGGACGCTTTGCGTTTGCGCCCGAGCCATTCCGGTTCGTTCTGCGGCCGCGACTCAAAGGACTGCCGCGGCCCGAACTGTGGTCAGCCGCCGGCCCGAAGCCGTGGGACGAACGCACCGCCGGCGCAGCGCTGACACGTGCTACACCGTCGGCCGGAAAGGCACGACGAACTGGTCACTTCCAGACCGTACCCGCAGTTCGCCAAGGGACGGATCGAATTCGAATTCCATCCGTACCCCCTGACCGGTAACCTGCCAAACCTGGCGGCCTTCCTGCGACTGCGGGCCTTCGACGTTCAATCCCTCTTCCGCCCGCAAGACGCAGGCTTTCCCATCGCTCCCCGCCTCGAACCGGACACCCAAGCCATCGGCCAGCACCTCCACACGTGCGGTACGCAGCGGACCGAAATGCCGCACGCGGATGACCCCGTTGTCCCGCTCTTCGTTCTGGCCGACCACGATCATCCGGCGCGGTTCCGTGCGGCGCCGACCGCTGTTGCTCCGAAGTGAATCGCTCTTCCACTGATCGTGCCGCCGCCCGTAGCGCTCGAGATGTTGCCGAATCGTTCGCAGCACTTCCTCGGGCCACCCTTGCGTTTCGCCGTAATCCCGCAACGATGTGTAAAAGTCGATCGCCTGATCCGAAGGAACCGACTGTTCTGCCAACCTTCCCACCCAAGCCCACATCACCGGCGTCACGGCCAGCGCCTCGGACGTATTGCCCCGAGGTAACTGCGCAAAATCGTCGATGAGCTGCTTGCTCAACTGCTCCAAATCGCGTGCGAGTCGCGACCCGGATTTCCCTGCCCTGGCGGCATGATCTCTCACCCAACCATCGGGCCCGTCCGTAATCGCGCGCATGCCACTTTCAACCAAATCCCACGACTGAGGTCCAATTCCACTCAGCGTCGGCGCATGTTCTGGCGAATCTGGCCGCTGACCATACTGACCGCTCGAAACCGCGTCTTCTTGCTCGCAACCCGGCTCCTCCGCGAAACTGAGAATGTACGGCCGTATGAAAAACCGCCGACTTCCCTCCCCGGCAAGCGAGACAGGACGCGACGTAGTGCGCTGCCAGATCAGATCGAAAGCAAGTGACGCAAAGTTTGCAGCGTCCCGCCACTGGCGGTTTTTCGATGCAGCCCGCGCATGCTCCGCTGTCGCCCGGCAAAGTAGCGGGAGGACGGCTTTCAGTTTCCGCCAAGGCTCGACAGCTTTGTCACGGTTCGCCCAAGCACTGCCAAACTGCTCCGCGATCGCATTTCCATGTACTCCCCGGCCAAACTCCTTGACCAATTGCGTCGCGATGGCTTCGGCTTCGCTCTGTTCTGCATCTACGCACAGCGCAACAACTGCTCCGAACACGAGATCGGACCACCGCCGGCCCACCTTGTCTAACGGTAGCGCCGACCGCAGCTTCCCGTAAATTTGACGCATCAGCCTCGGCACTTCCGACAACCGGATGCCCGGAGTCCCAGCGCCTCCCTTGAGTGATCGAATGAAGCATTGCTCGAAGCCCCTTGCATCCAGCAAAGCCCACTGCATCAGGGCCTCGCGCCACTTACCGCACTCTGTGGCGGCACGTGCTATACGACGCTGGTCGGCGGTGCTTACAGGGACATCTGCGTGACGAGCGGACTCCTCCCACAACTCTTCGAATCGACCTGCGCTTTCAAGCCATCGCAGTCGTTCCGGGTAGTTCGTCGTTCGCGCTTTAGCGATGTAGTACCCCTCGATGTTTGTCAGCCCCCCGTTCTCCCAACGGTGCACGGACTTCTCGAATTGTTGCTGCCGAAAAGCTATCCGAGCCAACGTATCCCACCACCTGCTCCACTGTCTGCGATCCCGCACGTATGGCGCGAATTCTTCGGCCGCGGCCTCGATCGCACCCAGGTCATTGGGCGCGAGGCTGTCCGACTTCTCCAGAACGGCCTCGTAGTGGTCCAGCAGAACCTGCATGATGCGCAGCCACGGCGTGCCACCGCCTCGGGTGACGTCGGTCCGTCCGTCGCGCCACAGTCGGACGAATGCCGAGGCAATGTTGCATATCACGTCCTCAAGCCCGACCTTTTCCGCCGGTGGCGCATCCGGTCGCTGCAGCCGCTCCACGTCCGCCATGAGACGGGCCAGCTCGCGCCGCCATGGTTCGATCGTGGCCATTGCGGCAAGCGCGGACCACTGGCAGGCCTCCCACCGCCAACTCGCGGCCGTGTGCGGTTCGATGCTTTCCATCTCCTCGGCCGCCGCCGCCAGTTCGCCGCGATAGCGCTTGGCATACGCCAGCATCTTTCGGGCGGCCAACTCGTTTTCGGCCCGCTGATAGTAAAACGCGGCCCGCTCGGCATGGTCCGGATTCCGTTGGTCGTGTGCCAGCGTCTCCAGATCCTTGGCCA
>RFHO01000106.1 GCA_003696385.1 Planctomycetota bacterium
CAGCATCGGCTACCGGAACGCGTTCGACATGGACTTCAACGCCGACGGCGAGCTTTTCGCCTATGACGCCGACATGGAATGGGACATGGGCATGCCGTGGTACCGTCCCACCCGCGTCGTGCATGCCACAGACGGCAGTGAATTCGGCTGGCGCAGTGGGACGGGCAAGTGGCCGCCCTACTTCCCGGACAGCCTGCCGCCGGTGCTGGACATCGGTCCGGGCTCACCGGTCGGCGTGACGTTCGGCTACGGGCTGCGTTTTCCCGCGCGATATCAGAAGGCACTGTTCCTGCTGGACTGGACGTTCGGCACGATTTACACCGTGCATCTGGAACCCCATGGTGCCAGCTACCGGGGCTCGCTGGAGCAGTTCCTGTCGCGCTCCCCGTTGCCGTTGACCGACGCCGCCGTCGGTCCGGACGGGGCGCTGTACTTCGCGATCGGCGGTCGAGGCACCCAGTCCGCTTTGTATCGTGTCGTCTACACCGGCGACGAGCCGACGGCTCCGGTCGACGCCCATGACGCCGCCGGTGCGGAGCTTCGGTCCCTGCGGCGCAAACTGGAAGCGCTGCATGGCCCGTCCGACCAGCCTCGGAGCGTCGTCGAGACCGTCTGGCCGTACCTCGGGCACGAAGATCGCTTCATCCGCTATGCCGCCCGGATCGCACTGGAGTTTCAGCCGGTGGACGTGTGGGCGTCGCGAGTCTTTGCCGAAACGGATCCCCAGACGCTGGTGACCGCGGCCGTGGCGCTCGCCCGACAGGGCAAGCCCATCCACCAGCAGCCGCTGCTGGACGCTCTGGATGGCATCGATTTCGGGCAGTGCCCGGAGCAACTGCAACTCGAACTGCTGAGGGCCTACGCCCTGACCTTCATCCGCCTCGGACATCCCCCCGCGGACCGCGCCCGGCAACTGGCGAAAAAACTGGATGCGTTCTATCCCGGCCCCAGCGACTGGGTGAACCGCGAACTGTGCCGGCTATTGGTCTACCTCGATTCGCCGACCGTCGTGGCCAAGACTCTGCCGCTGATGCGCAAGCGGCACGACAACCACCGCGTGTTTTCCAAGGACGTCATCGCCCGCAACACGCGCTACGGCGGCACGATCGCGCAGATGCTCGCCAACACGCCGGACGAACAGCAGATCCATTACGCCTTCATGCTGATGAACGTGAAGTACGGCTGGACCCTCGAACAGCGCCGCGAGTACTTCGCGTGGTTCGAAAAGGCAGCCAAGTGGAGCGGCGGCGCCAGCTTCGCCGGCTTCCTGAAGAACATCCGCGACTACGCCTTCAACAACATGACCGAAGCCGAGAAGAAAGCGCTCGCTTCCATCGCCGACCAGCCGCTGATCAAGGAAGAGCAACTGCCCAAGCCGATCGGCCCGGGACGCGACTGGACCGTCGAAGACCTGGTACGCCTGGCCAGCACAAAGCTGAAGAACCGCGATTTCGAAGCCGGTCGGCGGGCATTCCGCGCGGCCAAGTGCATTCAGTGCCATCGCTTCGCAGGCGAGGGCGGCGCCACCGGGCCGGACCTGACCAACGTCGCCGGTCGCTTC
The DNA here is from genome assembly GCA_003696385.1 of Planctomycetota bacterium. Classification (GTDB taxonomy): domain Bacteria; phylum Planctomycetota; class Planctomycetia; order Planctomycetales; family Planctomycetaceae; genus J052. The sequence continues at coordinate 1,562 of RFHO01000106.1, forward strand.
GGCATCCGCGATCTCGCCGAAGCCCTGATCGAGCCCAGCAAGGTGATCTCGGATCAGTACCGCGCGATGGTGATCGTGACCGCTTCCGGCAAGACCTACACAGGCCGGATCCTCAACGACGACGGCAAGAAACTCACCGTGCTCATCGACCCGATCGACGCCACGAAGATCGTCGAGATCGCCAAGTCCGACATCGAAGCCATGCAACCCTCCCCGGTGTCGTTGATGCCCAAGGATCTGCTCGATCCGTTGAACGAAGACGAAGTGCTGGATCTGCTGGCGTTTCTGCTTTCGCGAGGAAACCCGGACGCTCCGTACTTCCGTCGCTGAGCTTGAGGCACCCAGGCGTGACCGTCGCCGCGACGAGCCGTCGCTGCACTGCCGCAACCGCCATGGATTCGCCCCGGCAGTGGTCGCGATGGGTCAACAAGCCCTTCTTCACTGCTCGCTGCGCACTTCACAGGAACCTCCGTCATGCGTTCGCACTCACGTTTCGCCCGGCTCGGCTCGTCCGGCCTGCCCGCGATACTGGCATACCTGTCTGTTTCGCTCCTGTGCGCCACGGCCCGAGCGGAAGTTCCCCTGAACGGGCTGACCGAGTCGGAGAAACGCGGTGGCTGGCGGCTGCTGTTCGACGGCAAGACGCTCGAAGGCTGGCGGAACTATCGCAAGCGCGACGTGGGGCCGGGCTGGCAGGTGCGGGACGGCGCGATCGTCCGCGTCGCCGATGGCGCGGGCGATCTGATCACGAAGGACCAGTTCCAATGGTTCGAACTGGCGTTGGAGTACCGCATCGGCCCAGGCGGCAACAGCGGCGTGATGTTCTGGGTGCAGGAAACGGACCCGGCTCCCTGGATGACCGGCCCCGAAGTTCAGATCCTCGACAACAAGCTCGGCCGCGATCCCCAAAAGGCCGGATGGCTGTATCAGCTCTACCACCCGGTCAAACCCGACTGGGCGCGCCGCTTCGAACGGCAGGTCGGCTTCCAGTCGCCCGAGATCGTCGACGCCACCAAGCCCGCCGGCCAGTGGAACCACCTTTACATCCGCGTCTCCAAGACACAGGGGGAAGTCTGCCTCAACGGCATCAGCTACTACTACTTCGTGATCGGTGACGAGGAATGGAACCGACGCGTCGCCCGGAGCAAGTTCGCCCGCTTTCCGCGGTTCGCCAAAGTTCCCCGCGGACACATCTGCCTGCAGGACCACGGTGACCCGGTCGCCTTCCGCAACATCAAGATCCGCGAACTGCCCGAAGACGGCTCGGTGCCCGATCCGGTCGACGGCGAACTGCCCGTGCGGCTCGTCCAGGCGTTCCCCAAACTCCGGTGGGAAGGCTGGAATCCCGTCACCGAACAGGGCAAGGTCAAGCCGATGCGGCCGATCGAAATGGTGCCCGCTCCCGACGACTCCAACCGGCTGTTCGTCGCCACGCAGTCCGGCGTGATCTACTGCTTCGAAAACCGCCAGGACGCGCCCCTGGCCCATCGCGTGCTCGACATCCGCGACCGCGTGCGCGACTTCACCAAGGAGAACGAAGAGGGGCTGTTCGGCTTCGCCCTGCACCCTCGGTTCCGGGAAAACGGGACGTTCTACGTCTATTACACCACCGATCACGAGCCGCACACGTCGATCGTCTCACGTTTCCGCATGCGGCGCGACGAACCGAACCGCGCCGACCCGGACTCCGAAGAAATCGTGATGCGGATCGAACAGCCGTTCGCCAACCACAACGGCGGCCCCTTGGCCTTTGGGCCGGACGGTTACCTCTACATTGCCCTGGGTGACGGCGGCGGGCGCAACGACCCGCTGCGGCATGGACAGAATCTCCGCACGCTGATGGGGTCGATCCTTCGCATCGATGTCGACCGCGCCGAACCGGACAAGGGGCGCAACTATGCCATCCCGCGGGACAACCCGTTCCTGGATCGCCCGCACGCGCGGCCGGAAATCTACGCCTACGGCATCCGCAACGTCTGGCGGATGGGATTCGACGAACACACCGGCCTGCTGTGGGTCGGCGACGTCGGTCAGGATCTGTGGGAGGAAATCGACATCATCCGCAAGGGCGGCAATTACGGCTGGAGCATTCGCGAAGGATCGTATGCCTTCGGCAACGATCCGACTCCGCCCGAAGACCCGCCGATCGATCCGGTCTGGGAATACGACCACCGCGTCGGCAAGTCGATCACCGGCGGCTACGTGTACCGCAGCCAACGGATTCCGGAACTGTACGGCGCTTATCTGTACGGGGACTTCGTGACCAATCGCATCTGGGCGCTGAAGTACGACCCCGCAACGCAGCGTGTACTCGGCAACTACCGCATCCCCTCCATCGGCCGCCCGGTGCTGGCGTTCGGTCGCGACGCCGCCGGAGAAGTCTATCTGCTGGTCGAGCACAAGAATGGCCGCGGCATCTATGCCTTCGTGCGCACCGACGGCCGGCCCCGCGGCGACTGACCGTCGCGATCGCGTCCCGGTCTCCCGCACACGGGCCATACTCCCCCGCTCGGCGTGCCCGTGGTCCTCTTCCCCTTTTGACGGACCGACCGTCTCCCTGCCTGCACTCGAGCGTCTCTGCGCGCATCGGAGATCTCTTTCCCGAACCGGGCAGGTTGCTGTCAGATTCCGGCCGTGCGCACGCTATTGGTTGCAGAAACGCGTGTCGCGTACTCGCCGGGACGCAGCCGAGCGTTTCCGGCGGGGGTTCTCAGCCGGAGGCAAAGATGGCCATCAAGGTCTTCGAATTGTTCCATGGCGCCGTCCTTACCAAGGTGCTGCGTTCGGAAAAGCCTGTCTCGCTGCGCCTGGTCGAGACGCGTCCGAAGGAGAACTGGTCGACGTACACCCTCAACGACACGGTCGATCTGCTGATCAGCTACAGCCGGCAGCCCCGACCGCTGTCGCGCCAAGGCGGCACCTCATGGACGTTCGTCTTCAGCGAGAATCAACTGCGGCAACTGGACCCGTCGCGCCGCGGCCGGCCCGTCTGGGCGGCTCTGGTCTGCGGCCGCAAGTCCATCGATCGGGGCGATATGCACATCTGCCTGCTGGATCCGGACCAGTTGCCGCAGTTGCTCGACTTTTGCGGTCCCCCGCAGAGTCTCACCGTCCGGGCACCCGGTGACCGGCGCAGCCTGCGCGTGTTCAAGGACCGGCGCGAGCGCTTCGTCGTCCCACAGTCCCGGATCGACAGGTGGGAAATCCCCGGACGCTGACACGCGAAGAACTCGGGAGTCGCGAGGCACGGCCATGGCCAGGGGCGATCACGTTTTCGTTTCCTACACGACGTACACGCACCACGGAATCGACATCGGAGACGGCACGATCGTGCACTTCAGCAAGGCAACGCGTTCCGTGCGCCGCACGTCCGTCGAACGATTCCGTGACGGCCGCCGTCTGCGACGGCGCGCTTACAGGCAGTGCGACGCACCGGACGTCACGGTCGCCCGCGCACTGCGTCACGTCGGCCGGCGCACCGCAGTCGGAGCGGGCTATCACCTCGTGTTCAACAACTGCGAACACTTCGCCACTTGGTGCAAGACGGTGCGCCCGGCCAGTCAACAGATCGATGCCGTCTTTCGAACCGCGGCCGCAACCTCCGCGAAAACGCTCGCCCAAAAGGGCGCTGTCCGTATTGCGACCCGCACGGCGACACGGGCCGCAACGCGCAGCGTGGCACACGTGGCCGTAGAAGCCGCTTCACCTTGGCTGCTCGTCGCCGACGGCCTGCAACTCGCCGCCGAGACCTGTGCGGCACGCTGTGGTGCCGATCCCGAAGAAGCCCGCTCGGTGGGCCGCGGTGCAGGAATGCTTGGTTCCGCAGCCATCGGCCTTGCCGTCGCCGGGCCGCTCGGCGCAGGCGTCTCGATTGGATTGTGGCTGCTGGGCGAAGGCGTTGCCGCATGCATTTCGGATGACTGACCGGCCCGAGTTCGCGACTCCCGATGCCCGAGCCGACGCTTTCCCGTCAGCTTTTCGGCTTTCGCGGCCTTTGTCTGTCATCCGGCACCACATCGCGCAAGGAAGGCGACGCACGAACGCGAGCTGGCTCCTCTGTTTGACCATGTGATCGAAATCGGATGAGAGGAGAAACAACCATGACGATGACAGCAGTGCAGACGACTTACGTGTACGTGCAGGCGCGTCCCGACGGCAACCCGCTGATCTGGACGGTCGCCGGGTCCCGGGCCCCGGACGAGCGTCCGATCCCGGCCTCGGAGTTCATCTTCGAGGTGTTGCAGGACAAGCATGGCCACACGCTCCGGATCCTGCCGATGCACCATGCGTGCCGGTTCATCTGTGATCTGTACGAGGCGCTGCGGCAGAACGCGTCGCGGGTGAAGATCCATCTGGCGACGCCGAATCTGTGTCCAGACGTGAAGACCAAGTACGACCCGCAGCTGGCCCTGCAGCGGATGCGGCGGTTCCGCCGTCCGCGGTCCCTGGGGGGCTGGCACGTGATGAAGGAGGAGGAGCTGCCGGCCTACCGGCTCGGAGCGGAGGTCTGGGACGAGGGTGTGGTGCGCAAGACCCACAGCCGCTGCAATCTCTACCTGGGCTGGAGACCGCAGTGCGGTGAGTTGGCGCCGGAGTATTACGAGCGGGTCCTCCCGGAGCTGCTGAAGCAGCATCCGGTGTATCGGGATCTGGCGTTCATCGGGACGCTCGACCCGCTGTATGCTGCCCGGGTGGTCGGTTCGATCCTGGATCCCCGGTGGTTCGTGGATCCGGAGCATCCGGACCGCACGGCGGCCCTGCGGAACTACATGGGGCTGCTGCCCAGCGCCTTCCTCCGGGTGCTGGCGGCGGAGACGACCGGGGAGCGGCTGCAGAACCGCTACTGGAGGGCCTACTGCGCGCTGCGGTCGTGGTATGGCAAGACGGACGCGGAGATGGGCGCGGAGGTGTGGAAGCCGGAGAACTTCCTGTACCGCCGGGCCCGTCGCTACGCGGACGGCAAGATGGGCCTGGTGCGGGCGACGCAGGCGTTCCTGGCGTATCTGACCCGGGCCTGGCTGGACCGGCTGGTGGAAGGCTGGGAGCTGTTCGACCCGCGGATGCTGCTGCCCCAGGAAGCGGCGGAGGCCTATCGGAAGTACATCGACAGCCTGCAGCAAGAGGGCTAACACGGGAGAATCTGGGGCTCGACGACCGGGAACAGCCGGACGCTGCGAAGAGCTGGGCTCGCTGTTTTCCATGACGGTGTGCAACCTCGATTCATTCGAGGACGCGCTGCTCGACGCCGTCCGAAGGGACCATCGGGCGCTCTCAGCGACCACAGTCGCATCCTGACATTGGCTCGCTTCCCACAGATCGTGCCGCCGCCGACGGCCCACGGCCTTCTACGGAC
>RFHO01000550.1 GCA_003696385.1 Planctomycetota bacterium
CATCGTACGTAAAGGCGACCACTTTCGTGATGACTCCGGCCGAGTTCTTGAACGTGACCTTTGTCAGGCGGTTCCGGTGATCCCAATTGTACTCGACGGAATCGCCGGCGGCGATGTTGGTTTTCTTGGTGCGGTTGCCTTCGGCGTCGTACTGGTAGTTGTATGTGCCGTCGGAGAGGCGTCGGTTGCTCCTACCCGTTTGGTAGCCGAAGTCAAAAGAAAGTCTTCAGGAACCGTTCGTTAGCCGCCGGCGCGAGACACGCGGCCGGGCGAGCGGCGGGCGTGAGCCCGCCGGTCCGAACAAAAGAAAATTTGCAGGAACCGTTCGTTAGCGGCCGGTCCGAACGTCGGGGAGAAAGCAATCCCACCCGGTTCGCTTTCAGCCAACATGAAATTGGCGGCAGCGGGCGCAGCGTAGGCCGGCGCTCGCTTAGCCGCGCTTGTTCCACCCGGCATGACCTCCTGTCCGGCAGGCCCACGCGCGTCAAACCCATCTTCCGGCTAAAGCCGGAACTACGAACCGCGGCCCGCCTTCCGCGAAACTGTTACCCCAAACGAAGGCCACCCTCGCCGCAGCCACTCTCCGCAATCTCTAAAACCACAACGACTTACACGCTACGTGTCCGCACAACACGAAACCCTCCTGTCAAAAACATTGCATGTCCTTCTTTCTCTCGTTATTAGACACGATGCGTGCGATAAGAATGTTGACAAGAGCGGTAATCAGCTTCGCGCATTTGCTCCGTTAGCGGAAGCGAACAACGCTTACGGCAGCCATCGTTGTGTGGCGATCTTGTTCTGCTCCGTGGTTCGCGAAGCCAATTTGCGCTTGCTTGTGGGTTCTGGACCTACCGTCATTCACGCTTCCAGACAATGACGCACCAACTCCCAGTCGATGTCATCCGGGAATTCGAACTGCCCGAACGCGGCCCTAGTTTCCGGCCATTCACTCACCGGTATCCCCAGAACCTGATAAATTCCCTGATACGCCACCTCACGCTGATACACTGGATTTGACTCATCCGCAACGATTTGCGCCAGCGACCTCGCTGCGCGCAGACATCCACTTGCCCGTTTGGTCTGCACGATATACGTTACCGCCGCGATTCTCGCGCCCACGTCAATATCGGACCGCATGATTTGCTCTACATCCTGCAGGACCGACTCCGTCACCATGCCCTTCCGGGCCAGGACGCGCAGCGCGGCGATTCGGCGCTTTGGATCGGCGTTGTGCAAAAACCGCTCCGGTTTGCGCTGCAGCTTCTGCCAGTCCTCACCCGCCCGCTCGCGTGTCCTCCGCTCCTGCCATGCCGCAAAAAGTTTTCGACGCCGCTCAGAAACCTCCGCTCTCCGAATCGTTTCCCACAAACGGACGATCCCATCAAGCCATTCCACCGCAAAAACCTCGATCCCCATTTCGGATGACACGTAGAACTCGTCCAGAAGGATGCGTTGCGTAGCGAGGAGAAGCCTGTCCGTAGGGTCACCTCTCCACCAGAGATGCGCTATGGTTCTCCAAGCAAAACCCCGTACTTCTGGCTCCGAGTCCCGAAGTGCGCGGTCGAACACGTTGGTGACCTCGTCCGGCGCAGAGGACAGTACGTCCTCCATAACAATCAAGGCGACAATCCGACGTCGCGCATCAGGGTCGGTCAGCCACCGGTGGATGTCCGTCATGTTTCGCGTGACCCGGCAATTCGCTTCCCGAGCCAGTGCGTGCAGACACTTACCTGGCCCACCAAACTTGGAAACCAGCAAATGTGCTTTGCCAAGATCACTCTTCACTGTCTGGTGAAGATAGCCGAAGGGCCCAACGAACTCATGGCTCATTGCCGTTCACCTCGTATGCTCCCGAGCGACACCGAACGCCACTCATCGCGCTGCACAACGCCTGTCTGACGACGCCACTGTGACACTCATCAGGTCGGCACGCCTCTCCTCAGCTTCCAGGAAGCAGCAGGTCGATCCACGTCCAATTTAGCTCAATTAGCTCCTCGGCCGCTGCGATCAGTTCCTGCTGATAGGCGATAGCCTCGTCAATGGCTGCTATCCGCGCCGCAGCGTATTCCGCATACCCCACCGACTCAATCTCGCTCAATCCTTCGGCCGCAAGCAGTGTTTGCCGAGTCGTCTCCATCGTCTCGATCGCTGCCTCCGCAGATGCTATTGTCTCTCTTGCTGCAACGATTTCCTCGTAAGCCGCCACGATCTCCATCTGCGCAGGGGTCAATGCGGCCTCGGCAGCTGTAGTACCAAAGCTTCCGATACCCAGCACGACTTCGCCGCCGTAAAAGACGCCTACACCGACGGGAATAGATGCAGCCGCCGTCCATCCGGCGGCCTCCCAAGCGCTCATTTCGGCAAGATACTCGTCAGTCACGCCGGCGTACGTCAGTCCGTCATAGACGGCCTCGCCCACGGATTGACTGTATCCTGATCCGAACACGCCGTTGAACCAATTCGCATAAACGTCCAACCAGTCCATGCCACTGGGATCGCGGAGGTTTGGAGAGTTGTTGCCGGCATAGCGGCTGATGTTCGCATCGCCGGCCGCGAAGCCCACTGGGTCTTCAGAGATGAAGCGGCCGGCGGTCGGGTCGTACCAGCGGGCGCGGTAGTAGTAGAGCTGGGCGTCGGCGTCCCAGAGGCGGCCGGTGTAGGCGTAGCTGAGGGCGGAGAGCGGAGAGG
>RFHO01000551.1 GCA_003696385.1 Planctomycetota bacterium
CACCACCCGCGGCAACCGCTGCGGCGCAGCCGCCGGTGGCAATCCTCACCCGCGGCTGGCACAGTGACGGATCGGCCGTCCGTCTCCGCATTTCGCGTATCGGCGGCGCACGGGTCCGAGGCGTGAGCCGACCCAGGCCACCGACCGAGTGCCGCGGGATCGCTGCGGGTCTGCGTGCCTTGCCTCGACTGAATCGTGACCGGCAAAGCGGACAAACGGGATCCGGCGACGAGGGTGAGCGGAAAGGAGTGTGCTCGTGCTGAGCATGACCGGGTACGGCAAAGCGGAGTTTGCCGACGACCGCTTCCGCGTCGTGGTCGAGATTCGTTCCGTCAACCACCGATACCTGAAGGTCGTGCTCCGTGGAGGCGACGCGCTGTTTGCGGTCGAATCGCGCATCGAAGAAACCGTGCGGCGGCACGTCAGCCGCGGAACGATCACCGTCTGGGTAACCGTGGAGGCAACCGGTGAAACACTCGCACCGCGGTTGAACGAGACGGCCGCCGAAGCGTACTGGCATCAGCTCACCGCGCTGGCCGAACGTCTCCGGCTTCCCGAACCGGAAGACCTGACGCCGCTGCTGTCCTTGCCGGGGGTGACCGAACTGCCGGAACCGGACGGCACGCTGTATGAACAGGCTTGGGAAGCCATTGAGCAGGCACTGGTACGGGCGCTTGAGCAACTGGTCGCGTTCCGCCGTCGCGAAGGTGCGGCGATGGCCGCCGAACTGAAGCAGCTGGCCGAGCGTGTCCGCCATCAGCTGCGACAGGTCGAAGCGCGGGCACCGCAGGTGGTCGAAGCCTACCGCGACCGGTTGCGGGAACGTGTCCGCCAGTTGATGGAGGGTACCGACGTCGCCGTGCGGGAAGAAGACCTGGCACGCGAAGTGAGCCTGTTCGCCGAACGGTGCGACATTCACGAAGAGATCACGCGACTGACCAGCCACCTCGATCAGTTCGCCCGTCTGGCGGACCAGGAGCGGTCCGAGGGGCGGAAGCTGGACTTTCTGACGCAGGAGATGTTTCGGGAAATCAACACGATCGGAGCCAAGGCCAACGACGCGCAGATCGCCCACGCGGTGGTGGAAATGAAGTCGCTGGTGGAACGGATGCGCGAGTTGCTGCAGAACGTGGAATGACGGGGGAGCGGAGGTTGCCGTGGCGGGAGGCTCAACCGATATCCCGGACGTACCGGTGGTGATCATCTCCGGCCCCAGCGGATCGGGCAAATCGACGATCGTCAACCGCCTGATCCGTGTTTGCCCCGTGCGCCTGTACAAGTGCGTTTCGGCGACCACTCGTCCGCCGCGGCCGGGTGAAGTGGACGGCGAAGACTATTACTTCCTGACGCCCGAAGAATTCGAACGACGGCGTCAGGCGGGGGCTTTCCTGGAATGCGAACAGGTGCATAATCTGGGCCACTGGTACGGGACGCTGATCGACGAACTGCGCAAGGCTCGGCAGCAGAAAGCGATTCCCGTTCTGGAAATCGACGTGCAGGGCGCCGTGAAGGTCCGCCGGCGCGTGCCGCGGGTTCTCAGTTTCTTCGTGCGCACCCCATCGGACCGCGAATATGCCGACCGACTGCGACAGCGCAACACCGACGCCCCCGAGGTGATCGAGAAGCGGTTGAAAACCGCGCTGGAAGAACTCAAACTGGCTGACCGCTACGATTACCAGATCGTCAACGATGATCTCGATCGCGCCGTCAGCGAGATCGCCGAACGGATCGCACAATGGGAGGGTCGCGGAATTGCTTGACGCTTTCAAAGAAGAAGACATCGTGCGGAAAGTCGGAGGACGGTTCAAGCTGTCCACGCTGATTCAGAAGCGGATGGTGCAATTGAATCGCGGCTCCAAACCGCTGGTGCAACTGCCGACGCGAAACCTGATGGAGATCGTCGTTCAGGAGATCCTGCAGGACAAGATCTATCTGGACCGGTCGGGAGAGGTCGGGATCACCGACGATGGCGGCCCGGACGAACCCCAGCCGGAACTGGATCTGGACAAACTCTGAACGTCGCGCCGCGTGGCATGGCGTTCGCCCCTGCGGTGCGCAACGGCCCCGCGTCCGGATCGGCGGTCGTGTGCAGCGGCCGCTGCAGGGCTGACGTTTCGAGGTGAACGGGTGTCGGTGCGCGGGCGTGAAATCGTTCTGGGCGTCACGGGAGGCATCGCCGCCTACAAAGCTGCGGCGTTGTGCAGTCGCCTCGTGCAGAGCGACGCGGGCGTAACGGTGGTGCTCACCGAGGCGGCCACGCATTTCATCGGTCCGGTGACCTTCGAAGCACTCACCGGACGCCCGACGCGCACCGATGCTTTCGAGTCCAGGGAGTTCTGGCGCGGAGAACACATCGGCCTGGCCGATCGGGCGGACGCATTGGTCGTCGCCCCCGCCACGGCCGATTTTCTCGCCAAAATGGCCCATGGAATCGCCGATGACCTGCTCTCGACGCTGGTGCTGTGCCTCGACGGTCCCGTGCTGGTCGCCCCGGCGATGAATCGGGTCATGTGGTCCAAACCGGCGGTGCAGCGGAATCTGGCCCGCCTCCGGGAAGACGGCATCCAGATCGTCGAGCCGGAAAGCGGTTGGCTCAGTTGTGGACAGGTCGGTGTCGGACGGATGGCCGAACCGGATGCGATCTTGGATCGGCTGGAACGCATTCTGGCCGGCAAATGACCGCCGTCGCGGCTTGGTCTCCGGCGGCCCCCGGGCCGACGGCGAAGCCGAGGACACGGTCACCCGGCCCCGCGAGCAACGGGAACTGCGGCATGTATCTGAAGATGGCCAAACGCGTCCTGCGGGAGACCGACAAGCGGCTGCTGTGGAAGTTCCTGATCACCATGGGTATCAAGGGCAGCCTGTCGGTCATCCGCTACCGGCGTCGGCTGCGACGCGGGCAGTTCTTCCCACCCTTTCTGTACATCTCGGTGATCAACAGCTGCAATCTGCGCTGTCAAGGGTGCTGGGTCGACGTGTCCGCCAGGCAGGAACGGATCTCTCGCGAGGCCATGCGCAAACTCATCCGCGAAGCGCGGGCCATGGGGAACGTGTTCTTCGGAATCGTGGGCGGCGAACCGTTCATGCACCCGGAGCTCTTGGACATCTTCGCGGACCACCCGGACTGCTACTTTCAGGTGTTCACCAATGGGCATTTCATCGACGACCCCACCGCCGCCCGACTGCGCGAGCTCGGAAACGTCACACCGCTGATCAGCGTCGAAGGCAACGAAATCGTCAGTGACCAGCGGCGCGGACGGAAGGGCGTGCTCAGCAGGACCATGCAGGGGCTGCACAACTGTCTGAAGCACCGTCTGCTGACCGGCGTCTGTACCAGCGTCTGCCAGACGAACATCGACGACCTGCTGACGGAGCAGTGGATCGACCGCTTGATCGAAATGGGGGTGTTCTACACGTGGTTCCACGTGTATCGCCCGATGGGCCCCCAGGCGGCTCCCGAACTGTGCCTGACACGGGAACAACAACGGCGCGTGCGGCAATTCGTGGTGGAGATGCGGGCCCGCAAACCGATCGCCATCATCGACGCTTATCACGACGGCGAAGGCCGCGCGCTGTGCCCGGCCGCCACCGGCATCAGCCATCACATCAATCCGTGGGGTGGCATCGAGCCCTGCCCGATCATCCAGTTCGCCACCGAATCGATCTACGACGAAGGCACGCTGGGGGAAAAGTTCCTGAACTCCCGATTTCTCGCCGCCTTCCGCCGATTGGCCCAGTCGACCACCCGCGGCTGCATCGTGCTCGAACGGCCCGACCTGCTCCGCGAACTGATCGAACGCGAAGGCGCCCGCGATGCGACCGCACGGCAGACGGCCCTGCAGGAACTGGCGGCGATGCAGATCCGCGAATCCCGGTACCAGCCCGGTGACGAAATTCCCGAAAAAAGCTGGCTGTACCGGCTGCTGAAACGGTTCTTCTACAATGACTTCGGCCTGTACGCCCCCTACGATCACAGCACCACGTCCGCTCCGGCCGTGCTGGCCGGCGAAGCGCCCCGAGCGGCGCATCCTCTGCCGGTGCTGCAGCCCACGCCGTCGGAAGCCTCCTGATTCTGCTGCTCGCGGCAAATCGCTGGCAGCAACGATTCGACACTGGTGACCGAAAAACACCGGCCGCCCCTTGGCAGACAGGCCGCCCTTCCGGCCCCCGGCATCGTCCCGTTGGAGTCGCGCGTGGCCGACTTTCGCTTTCCGAAAAAGTACCGACTGCGAAAAGCGCACGAGTTTCAGCGCGTCTTCGAAGGCAGACAACGGGCCGGCGACAGCGAACTGCTGGTCTTCGCACTCCGCAACGGCCTGCCATACAGCCGGTTGGGGTTGAGTGTTTCCCGCAAACACGGTTCCGCCGTGCGGCGAAATCGCCTGAAACGGCTGATCCGCGAAGCCTTCCGGCTCTCGCGGCACGAATTACCGACGGGTCTGGACCTGATCGTCATCCCGCGGATTGGTCGCGAGCACTCGCTGGAGTCGATCCGCCGCTCGTTGATACGATTGACGCATCGGCTGGACCGGCGATTGCCGCCGTGCCCGCAAGGCCGCCACGACGATTGACCACCGCGGGCTGCGCCGGACTGGCCCGGTACGATCCTTCCGCGCCCCCGAGCACGACGTCCTTCTGGTTCGGCGCGTCAGCCAGGCCGCTTGCGCGGTTGGTCACCAGCACACGTTCTCCGGCCCCCACGGAACGTCGCCATGTCGACCGGCAAATCCGCTGTGTGCGAACGGAGGAACGGAAACACCGCGACCGAGCGTGATCCGCACACGGCGGATCACGATGCCCGGCACACCACCTGTGCAACCGGATCCGCCGGCACGGCGCCGGTTGCCGCGATCGGGCGAACTCTGCGGAACTGGTTCACCGAAGCACTCGTTCTGGCGGTGCGCGGTTACCAATGCAGCCTCGGGCTGATTCTCGGCGGTCATTGCCGGTTCCACCCTTCGTGCAGCAACTACTTCATTCTCGCCGTCCGCAAGTACGGACCGCTGAAAGGCACGATCAAGGGAATCTGGCGGATTTTGCGCTGTCATCCGTTTCATCTGGGGGGAATCGACGAACCGTAGACGCACTCCGGCCGCTCCACGAGCGATACCTGCCGCCGCCCGGCCCGCGCCGACAGACGCTTTCCCGCGAAGAGGCCCATCCGCGGCCGGACGGCAGCCGCCGCGGATCATCAGTCGGGTCGCCGCCACCGCATGTTCGGCCCGGGCCCCCGGCGTCCGTCGCGCGGCGAACCAGTGCGTCCGGTCGGCGCCGCCCGGCCAGCGGCTCGCCGATTTGACCGCCGGTCCGTCGAGCGGTATGGTATGCGGAGCTTCAACCGGGTAACGGCATCGCGGGCAGCGGAAGGCATCCGCCGAACCCCCCTTTGCCCGACGACCGATTGCGCAGAGACACGACCGCGATCACCATGCAACGGCTGTCGCTACGAATCCTGGACCTGTTGCTCGGCCTCTCCGTCCGCGGAAGGTCTTAGGTCCGGTCGTGCACGCAAAGGCAACGCATCACCACCCTGAGACCTTCGGGATCTCAGGGTTTTTTGTTCGCCCGGCTGGACCACCGGCGGGCACACGTTGAATCGCACGAGAGCACCCGGCGGGTTCGTTTTCGGGGCGCCCGAGCCGACCGGAGTCGCGTACCGGTCGGCGAAGCGCGTCCGCGGCGTTCCTCGAAGGGCTTTGCCGCGGGCGCAGGCAGTCGATCACGGAGTGCACCATGAGCGACGATGTCATCCGCATTTTCGACACCACACTGCGGGACGGAGAACAGTCGCCCGGCTGCAGCATGAACACCGAGGAAAAGCTGCAGGTGGCCGAGGCGCTGACCGAGCTGGGCGTGGACATCATCGAGGCCGGCTTCCCGATCGCCTCGCCCGGCGACTTCGAGGCGGTTCGGCAGATTGCCCGCCGATTCGGCGACCGAACGACCATCTGCGGTCTGGCTCGGTGTCGGATCGAGGACATCGAACGGGCTTGGGAGGCGTTGCGTGACGCCGAGCACGCGCGGATTCACGTCTTTCTGGCCACCAGTTCCATTCACCGGAAGTACAAACTGAAAATGGACAAGGACCAGATCGTCCGCACGGCGGTCGAGATGGTCAAACGCGCCCGCGATTTGTGCCCGGACATCGAATTCTCCCCCGAAGACGCGGCACGCACGGAACGCGACTTCCTCTGCGAAGTCATCGAAAAGACGATCGACGCCGGCGCCGGCACGATCAACATCCCGGACACGGTGGGCTACGCCGTGCCGCCGCAGTTCGGGGAACTGTTCGCGTACCTGCGCAACAACGTCCCGAACATCGATCGCGCCATCCTCAGCGCCCATTGCCACGATGATCTGGGACTGGCCGTGGCCAACAGCCTGGCGGCCATCGAAAACGGAGCGCGGCAGGTCGAATGCACCATCAACGGCCTGGGCGAACGGGCCGGCAACGCGGCGCTGGAAGAGATCGTGATGGCGCTGCGCACCCGCCGCGATTACTACGGCTGCACCACCAACATCCGCACGCAGAAGCTCTATCCCACGTCGCGGCTGGTCTCCAGTATCACCGGCATGATGGTGCAGCGGAACAAGGCGATCGTCGGTCAGAACGCGTTTGCCCACGAAGCCGGCATTCACCAGCACGGGATCCTCCAGGAACGCTCCACGTACGAAATCATGCGCCCCGAGGACGTCGGGTTTCACGGCACCAACCTGGTGCTGGGCAAACACAGCGGACGCCACGCCTTCCGCGATCGCGTCCGAAAACTGGGCTACGAACTGGACGAACAGACTCTCAACCGGGTCTTCCAGGACTTCATCGAACTGGCCGACAAGAAGAAGGAAGTCTACGACGCCGACATCGTCGCCCTGATCGAAAACCGCCGCGGGCTCGATCATCCGGAAACCTGGGAGCTGGTCGGTTTCCACACCTGTGCCGGCTCGCCGCACGTGGTCCCCACCGCCACCCTGGAGTTGAAACGCCGGGGTGATGACACCATCCGGCGGGACGCGGCCATCGGAGACGGCCCCATCGACGCGGTATTCTGGGCCCTCGAACGCATCACCGGCGTCTCGGCGAGACTGGAAGACTACCAGGTCCGCAGCGTCTCGCGCGGCAAGGACGCCCAGGGAGAAGTCACACTGCGGATCGTCGTCGACGGCCGATCGTACCACGGTCACGGCGTGAGCACCGACGTGATCGAAGCCAGTGCACGGGCCTACCTGCAGGCCCTCAACAAGGCCATCGCCGACGTCGCCTCGGGACGTTTTTCCGATGCGGACCGCAAAACCTCCGCGCCGTCCCTATAAGCCACGGCGACACAAGCGAGGACGAAGAAACGCGCGTGCCCGGGCCGGAAAGCCCCTTGACACAGCCGGCGCTTCGTCGGCCACGCCTCCGGGGAACTCCCGATCACCGGGCTTGCCGCCCGACGGATCTCCGTCCCGTGCGGAGCGACATCCTCGGACCGTGCGCGGCGCTCGTCCCGGCCGGCCCGCCGCATCCGGCACGCCGGCGAAGGTTGCGTCGTCGCGATGATCCGCGAACATACCCGCTGCTTCGGCTCGCCGGAGTCAGAGTATTCCAATTCCAGAGCCAGAGAACGACAGCCGCAGAAAAAGGAGGAGCGACACGATGTCCGAACCGGCCAAGATCCAGATCCGTCCGAACGGTCCGATCCTTGTCTCGGGCAACTTCGTCCTGCTGGACGCCAACGGCAATCCGGTCGATGTCGGCGGAAAGGAGACGATCGCGCTTTGCCGCTGCGGTCACACCAAGACGTCCCCGTACTGCGACGGTTCGCACAAACAGTGCGGTTTCCAACCCAACGACTTCGCACAATGACGGTCGCGACGCCCGACCGCGTGGTCCCCGGCGTTTTCGGACGGCCGCGGTGGCGGCATCACGGCGGCGAGCCGACGCGGCCGAGTCGCCTTCCGGGCAGCGTGTTGCCGATCGCGCCGCGGGCGATGCCGACTCCAACGATTCTGTTCGGGAGCCCCGCATGACTCACTCTCTGCCCCCGTGCGGCTCGTGCCACGGCCGACGTGTCCGCTCCAGTGCTCCCCCGACCCGTTGCCGCCACCAGCGACCTGCTGCGCTCCGGGCGACCGCGGACGGCCATCGACGGCACCGCCACCGAGCGCCGTCCGCCCCGACGGCAGCTCTGTGTGTCGTGGTCGCGGTCGTCGGCTTCGCAATTGTGACGACCGCGGCCGCGGCACCGCCGGCCC
>RFHO01000107.1 GCA_003696385.1 Planctomycetota bacterium
CGCCCCGAAGGGCCTGGTGACCCAATGGGTAGCGGAGATGCGCACCCACTTCGGGGAGGAGTTCCGCCTGCTCATCCCGAGCGACTTCTCCGCCTACCGCCGAATCGCCCAAGAAGACAACCTCTGGCAGAGCCATCCACAGGTGGTCTGCCCGATGGACTGTGCGTCGAGCGATGCCGCCCACTTTCGAATTGCCAGACCAGCAACGGTCCGCACAGTCGGCCGGCCAACGGTGGCGAAGTGTGTATCATTGCTCGTTGCCTGTACATTCCGCGGAGAGCCGGGGGACATCGCGAACCGTCCACCGTTCCGGCGCGGCATGGGCTCTCGCTGCGACTGCGGCCACCGTGCCATTGACCGCGGGCACGATCGTCGGAGCATGTACGCGGAGAGAAGGCAGCGCACGATCGGTTCGTGCTGCGTCGACGCACGGCTTTCGCGCATGCTCCTCGGTCGGTTCCCGCGTGGGGTAGGTGCTTGACAACCGTGGGGCAACTCGACATGCTCCGCAGTTCTTTCCCGCCCGGTCGCTCGGCGAGTGTTCCCGGGTGGGCAAATCCGTTTGCGCAGTGGACAAGCCCGTGTGCCGTAAAAAGCGAGCGGGACGTGAGCGGCTGGATCGCTGCGTGATGCACGCAAAAATGCGGGCAACCTGACCCCTGCCGCGGCGGGACGTGAGCGGCTGGAGCGCCGCGTCATGCACGGGCCGGCGTTGCGTTCGCGCGGCCCCCGGGGCGGCCACACCGTCGCGTGCGTCTGGAAGTGCCGAGAGGGAAGCCTCATCCGCCCACCACGGGCGGCGGTCGGGCGTGAACCATCATCGCATGAGAGCGTAGCTCAGTCGGTAGAGCAACGGACTTTTAATCCGTAGGTCCAGGGTTCGAGTCCCTGCGCTCTCACTTTCGGAACCGGCGGCCACTGCAAGGAAGCGTCCGTCACCGCCACGCCCCCCATACAAGGACGTGCTCTCACTTGCCGCATCGGCCACTTGCCGCATCGACGGCCACTGCAAGAGCGGGGCCGCGGATCACTCTACGGCGCTCCTTGTCGACGCGTTCGCCGGGACGCCGCCGAGACTGCGGATTTCCTGCTCGTCGATCGCGGAGCATCCGCGGGGTTTTCGGCCGGGCGGCACGTCGGCTCGTCATCCCGCTGCGGCCGTTGGCGGGTGCTGGCTCCGCAGTTGCTCGGCGAGCCAGTCGCGGAGCGCGTCGTTCACGTCATCCGCCGTGCGCAGTGTGAAGCGGATGCGTTCGCGACCTCCCTTCACGCTGCGTTTCGGTGCACCCGGCAGGTTTGCCAGGCGTGCGTCGCCGGCCGCTGCGGGCATTCCCCACACGTCCAGATACACGGCGGTCGTCCGCTTCGTCTCGATCGTCACCACCGTCGTGCGATCGGACGTGCGGTATTCGATCCGCTGCCTGTGCGCGGGGTCGCAGAGCAGCCACGGAGCCGCGGCTCGAACGGCTTCGTCCAGGCGGGTCACGACGTCCGGCTGCCAGGCGGGCGGACGATCACCGGGAAACCCTTTCCGCGTCAGATGCCATTTCATGCCGAGCACCTGCCAGGGCAGCACGGCGCGCGTTCCCGCGTTCATTTCCTCGAGCTTCTGGAAGTACGATTCCACCGCGGCGTCGAGAAACCGCCGCATCGCCGGCGTGTCGATTTCCTTCAACCAGTGGACCGTGATGGTGACTTCCTGCCACGGCCCGCGGATGTTGCGGACGGTGACCCGCTCGCCGCGGCCATAGATGGGCAGTTCGTCCAGATCGTCGACCGATTTCAGCCCGAGTTCGGCAGCCAGTTCGGCTTGGCGGAACGCGTTGCGGCGGACGCGGAACTTCAGCCGGAGCAGCCATTCGTCGCCCGTTTGCGCATGCAGGAACCACGGCGTGTCGGCTCCGGCCGCCTTCACTTCCACGACGCTCCGCGCGTTCCAGTCGACGTCGGCGAAGCGTTTCGTCGCTTCGAGCTGCTCGACGATCCACTGCAGCGCGGCCGCTTCCCATCGCGCGGTGCGGCCGTTGTTGGCCACATGCGTCTGCAAATGCCACCGTCGTCCGTCGATTTCTCAGGGCGGCTTCTGCTGCTTCGCCAGGTCGCGGAAGGACACGTCATCGGCGCGTTTGCGGAAGGCGGCTTCGGGGTCGAACACCTCGACGGCGCCGCGTGGGCTGTCGGCGAGCGTGCGTTCGAGGAATCGGCCGGTGTACGACGGGAAACGGCTGAGCGGGACGTCCGCGCACGCGGGCATCGCGGACCGACTTCTGCGGCGCGCAGACCGGCCGGATCGGGCGTTCGTGGCTTTCTCCGCGCGGGCGCGCCACGCCCGGTCGTGCGCGGCGATGTCCTCGGGAGTCCCCACGGCGACGATGTGCCCGCCGTCGCGGCCCGCTTCGGGGCCGAGGTCGATGACCCAGTCGGCCGTCTTGATCACGTCCAGGTTGTGCTCGATGACCACGACGGTGTTGCCGCGATCGACGAGGCTGTGCAACACGCGGAGCAACTTTTCGATGTCGTCGAAGTGCAGGCCCGTGGTGGGTTCGTCCAGCACGTACAGTGTGCGACCGCGCTGCGGCCGGGCGAGCTCCGCGGCCAGTTTGACCCGCTGGGCTTCGCCGCCGGAAAGCGTGGGCGCCGGCTGTCCCAGACTCAGATACCCCAGCCCGACCGCGGAAAGCGTGGCCAGAATGCCGCGGATCTTCGGGATGTTCTCGAACAGTTCCAGGCATTCGTCGATGGTCATCTCGAGCACGTCGGCGATGGATTTGCCGCGGTAGAGCACTTCCAATGTTTCGCGATTGAACCGCTTGCCGTGACAATCTTCGCATTCCACCCAGACGTCCGGCAGGAAATGCATTTCGATCCGTCGCTGCCCGTTGCCCTCGCACGCCTCACAGCGGCCGCCGGGAATGTTGAAGCTGAAACGCCCGGGGCGATAGCCGCGCGCCCGGGCCAGCGGCAGTTGGGCGAACAGGGTGCGGATGTGATCGAACACGCCGGTGTACGTCCCGGGGTTGGACTTGGGCGTGTTCCCGATGGGTTGCTGGTCGACCACGATCAACTGGTCGATGGCGCGGGCTCCGATCAGTCGGTCGAACGGTCCGGGCTTTTCCTTGCGGTAGCCGGATCGCCGGGCGATGGCCCGCGCCAGCGTGTGTTCGATCAGTGAACTCTTCCCCGATCCGGACACACCGGTCACACACGTGAGCGTACCGAGCGGAACGGCCAGATCGACCTTCTGGAGATTGTTGAGCCGCGCGCCGGTCAGCCGCAGCCACCGCCCGGACGGTGAATCGATTCCGATCGTTCGTGGATCACGGAATACGGCTTCGAAGAACCGATCCGGCGAACGGTCTGTTGCGACGTGAGGCGTGGATCCGGCCGGTTCGGGCCTGGCATCGCCGGCCTCGGGTTCCTCGACCCGCTCCGCCAGGACTTCGTACACCGACCGCATCCGGCGGTGTTCCGGCACCGGGATGGACCGGCGTCCCGCGAGGTATTCGGCGGTCAGCGGACCGCGACGCCGGCGGATCTGCCGTGGCGTGCCGGCCGCAACGATCCGACCGCCGAAGCGTCCGGCGGCCGGACCGAAATCGAACAGCCGATCGCCGTGTTCGATCACCTCCCGGTCGTGTTCGACGACCACCAGGGTGTTGCCCAGGTCGCGCAGCCGCTTCAGGGCCGCGATCAGCCGGCCGTTGTCACGCGGATGCAGGCCGATCGTCGGCTCATCCAGCACGTACAGAACACCGGTTAGCGCGCGGCCCAGTTGCCCGGCCAGCCGGATCCGCTGCATCTCACCCCCGGAAAGCGTGGGCAACGTCCGCGCCAGTGTCAGGTATCCCACGCCCACGTCGACCAGGAATCGCAGTCGGCCGATCGCCTCGGCAAGCAGATCGCCACCAATCTTTCTCTCGGCGGCGGACAGACGCGCGCCGCGAAGGAATTCGAGTGCGGCAGCCAGCGACAACTCGCAGACCTGCTGGATCGTTTTGCCACGAAACCGCACCGCGGCCGCATCGTCCCGCAGCCGGCTTCCGCCGCAAACCGAACACTGCGTCCTGCCCCGCAGCTCCGCCAACAGTCCCCGACGCTTCGGAGACAACCGAACCAGTTCCTCGATCGCCGGGAACAGTCCCTTGAACTGCACCTGGAAACACCCACCGTCGGGCGACCGCACGCTCAGCCAGCGATCGCCGCTGCCGTGCGTCAGCAGTCGCCGGTGCAGCGGTCGCAACTGCGAGAACGGTTGATCGAGTGGAATGCCGAGCTGTCCGCTCAAGGCCTCCAGCAGCGCGGCGGCCAGTGCGTTGGTCGTCGGATCGGGCAGTACGGCCAGCACGCCTTCGCGCAGCGACCGCTGCGGATCGCCCAGAAGTCGTTCCAGCTTCGCGCCGTGCTCCACGCCCAGTCCTTCGCAGGCCGGACACCAACCCAGCGGACTGTTGAACGAAAAGTTCTGCGGCGTGAGTTCTTCGAAGCTCCGCCCACAGCGCTCGCACGCGCGATGCCGGCTGAACCGCTCCACGGAATTCGGTTCCCCGTCGGCTTGCGCGACGTGCGGACCGGTTCGCGGTGCTTGCGCGCCGTCCTGCGACGCGTCCGCCGCTGCCAGCAGCAGCTCGCCTTCCCCCAGTTCCAGCGCCGTCTCGACCGCTTCGGCGATCCGACCGCGCCGCGCGGAGCCTGCGCGGGGGATGGTGATGCGGTCGACCACCAGTGCCACCTGGTGCCGGCGCCGGCGGTCCAGTTCAGGGGGATCGTCGACGGAGTAGACCGCTCCGTCTACCCAAACGCGGCGGAAGCCTTCCTCACGGGCTTCGTCCCACAGTGCATCGAAACTCCGGCCCGCCGGCACTTCGCGCGGCGCCAGCACCAACCATCGGGATCCGGGTGGTTTGGCAAGGATGCGGTCGGTGATCTGGTCGGCCGTCTGCGGTCGGACGGGAACGTCGCAGTGCGGACAGTACGGCTCACCCAGCCGGCAGTACAAAACGCGGAGGTAATCGTAGATCTCGGTGACCGTGCCCACCGTCGACCGCGGGGTGGCTCCGGATGTCTTCTGTTCGATGGCGATCGACGGCAGCAGTCCGTGGATGTGTTCGACCTTCGGCTTGGGCATCTGCCCCAGAAACTGCCGGGCGTAGGCCGACAGCGATTCGACGTAGCGGCGCTGCCCCTCGGCATACAACGTTTCCATGGCCAGCGACGTCTTGCCACTGCCGCTGGGCCCGCAGAAAACGTTGATCGCACGGTGCGGGATCTGCACGTCGATCTTCTGCAGGTTGTGTTGAGCGGCTCCACGGACCTCGATCCGGTCGTGTGCCCGCCGACCGTTCCGCTTGCGGTCGGCGCGGCCGGTCTTGTCGCCGGAATCCGCGGCGGTGGAGTGTTCCGCCGCGAGGCCGGGCCGCCGGCGGGCATCGGTTCGCGCGGTCGGTCCGAGGATTTCCCGCAACGCCGCCCCGGTATGGGACCGCTCACAGGCGGCGACGTCTTCGGGAGTTCCACAGACGACGACTTCGCCGCCGCCCGCACCGCCCTCGGGTCCCAGGTCGATGATCCAGTCGGCGGTCTTGACGACATCGAGGTTATGTTCGATGACCAGTACGGTGTTTCCCGCGTCGACGAAGCCGTGCAGCACCTCCAGCAGCTTTTCGATGTCGGCGAAATGCAGGCCGGTCGTGGGTTCGTCGAGCAGATAGATGGTTCGCCCCGTGGATTTCTTGCCCAGCTCGCGCGCCAGCTTGATCCGCTGGGCCTCGCCGCCGGAAAGCGTCGGTGAAGGCTGCCCCAGCTTGAGGTAGTCCAGTCCGACATCGTGCAGCGTCCGCAGCCGGCGGGCGATGTTCGGGTGATTGGCGAACAGTTCCAGTGCCTGCTGCACGTCCATGTCCAGCACGTCGGCGATGCTGGCCCCCTTGTACCGGACCTGCAGCGTTTCGCGGTTGAACCGCCGCCCCTCGCACACCGGACAGGTGACCCAGACGTCGGCCAGAAAGTCCATCTCGAGCTTGTTGGCGCCGTAGCCTTCGCACGCCTCGCATCGCCCTCCCCTGACGTTGAAACTGAACCGTCCGGGCTTGTAGCCCCTCAACCGCGATTCGGGAAGCTGTGCATAGAAGCGGCGGATCTCGTCGAACAGCTTGACGTAGGTGGCCGGATTCGACCGCGGTGTGCGGCCGATCGGCGACTGGTCGATCGCGATGGCTCGGTCCAGGTGCCGCAGGCCGGTGACCCGCCGATGCGCCCCCGGTTCGCCCTGGCCGCGGTTCAGTTCGCGGTTGAGAACAGGCCACAGGATGTCGTTGACCAGCGAACTCTTGCCGGACCCGCTGACGCCCGTCACGCACACGAACAGCCCCAGCGGGATCCGGACATCGATGTTCTTCAGGTTGTTGTGACGGGCGCCGATGATCCGCAACGCACCGCGACCGGGCCGCCGGCGCCGGGCGGGAACAGGAATCCGCCGCTTTCCCGACAGATACTGACCCGTCAGGCTCTTCGGTGTGCTCTGGATCTTGCGCAGCGAACCGGCGGCGACGATCGAACCTCCCCGCACTCCCGGGCCCGGGCCGAAGTCGATGACGTGATCGGCCGCCCGGATCGTCTCTTCGTCATGCTCCACCACCACGACGGTGTTGCCCTGATCCCGCAGCGCGCAGAGGCTGTCCAACAACCGACGGTTATCCCGCGGATGCAACCCGATCGACGGTTCGTCCAGCACGTAGGTGACGCCCACCAGACCGCTGCCGATCTGGCCGGCCAGGCGGATCCGCTGGGCTTCCCCGCCGGACAGCGTGGGCGCCGTGCGGTCGAGTGTCAGGTATCCCAGTCCGCAACGCTGCAGAAACCCCAGCCGCGCCCGGATCTCCTTCAGGGGTTCTTCGGCGATCCGGCGTCCCAGCTCATCCAGATCCAGCTCGCGGAAAAACGCGATCGCCTCCTCGACACTCAGCCGGCAAACCTGCGGCAACGATCGCTCCGGACGCTCGGAAAACTCCGGCGAACGCGTCCGGATCCGCACCGCCCGGGCCTGAGCGTTCAGCCGCTCGCCGTCACATTGCGAACAGCGGCCGAAGCGCATGTACTTTTCGAACTGACGGCGGCGCATCCGGTTCTGCGACTTGCGATACGCTTCGTCGAGCATCCCCAGGATGCCCCCGAACGTCCCACCATGCTTCCACACTCCGCCCCGATACCGCCAGGCGAACGTGATGTTGCGATCGCCGGTCCCGTACAGCAGCAACCGCCGCGCCGCGTCCGGAATGTCGCACCAGCGCGTCTTCAGCAACCGGCCGGCTTCCAGTCCCAGCTCCCGTTCGATGAACGCCGCGGCGCCTTCGAAAATGTGCCGTCGCCAGCGGCCCACCTTTCGCAGCGGCCCCAGAAGCTCGACGGCCCCGTTCCACAACGAGCGCTTCGGATCCGGAATCAGCCGCTCCAGGTCGAACTCGTACCGCTCGCCCAGGCCGTCGCATTCCGGACACATGCCCTGCGGACTGTTGAAGCTGAACAACTGGGGGCTGGGCGGCTTGAAACCCCGTCCGCAGTGCGTGCACGCGTAGCGCGCGCTGAAGAGCCGCTCGGTGGGCCCCGAACGATCGGCATCCGACATTGCTGCGGACCGGCGGCCCGAGTCCGCCACGGAGGCATCAACCGCCCCTCGCTCGTCCGTCCGGGGTTCGAACACCGCCAGCACCGTCCCGTCACCGATCCGCAGCGCAGTCTGTACCGAGTCGGCGATGCGGCTGCGCTCGGTCCGGCCGATGACCACTCGATCCACCACGATCTCGATGTCGTGCCGCATCTGCCGGTCGAGTCGCAGGTCGTCGGTCAGCCGCACGAATCGGCCGTCCACACGCGCGCGAAGAAAGCCCTGTTTGCGGAAGTCTTCCAGCAGGTCGCGGAACTCGCCCTTCTGCTGGCGTGCGACGGGAGCCAGCAATTGCACCCGCGTTCCGGCGTCCCCATTCAGCAGGGCTTCGACGATCTGCTCGGGCGTCTGCGCGGAGATCGGACGGTCGCAGCCCGGACAGTGTCCCCGTCCGGCGCGGGCGTACAACACCCGAAGATAGTCGTAGATCTCGGTGATCGTGCCGACGGTGCTGCGGGGGTTCCGGCCGGCGGTCTTCTGCTGGATCGAAATCGAAGGCGCAATGCCGCTGACAGCATCCACGTCCGGCTTCGGCAACTGGCCGAGAAACTGGCGGGCATAACTGGACAGCGACTCGATGTACCGCCGTTGCCCTTCCGCATACAGCGTGTCGAACGCGAGCGAACTTTTGCCCGAACCGCTCACCCCGGTCATCACCACCAGTTTGTTGCGAGGGATGACCACGTCCACCGACCGCAGGTTGTGTTCGCGTGCTCCGCGGATGACGATGTCGTTGCGGGCCATCGGGCTTGTGTCTCCCCAACAGGGGACCTCCGCCACCGGAAGTCCCCGAACGAACGCTTGGCGGCGAGACCGCCGAATCCGGGAATCGTAACCGCACGCGGATGGCCGGTCAGCCGACCTTTCGCGGCACGCCATTTGCTGCGTCAGCGGGGAGTTGGAGTGCGTGTCAATTCGGCGCGCAACCGGCGGGAGCGGTCCGGTGCGGACGGACCGGCGGCGGACAGACGTGTGGCAATCAGCGGCCACCGCAACCGGACGGTTGTCCCCGGTCCCGAGCCGGCCGATACTGCAAC
Organism: Planctomycetota bacterium; assembly: GCA_003696385.1. GTDB lineage: Bacteria > Planctomycetota > Planctomycetia > Planctomycetales > Planctomycetaceae > J052. The sequence goes on from RFHO01000107.1 coordinate 8,698, forward strand.
GTCCGCTCCGGTCGTCGGTCGATTTGCGGCCGGGCATCCGGAGCATGGGCGACCGTATACGGGACGTGCGCAATGAGCCGCTATCTGTCACACTGGCTGGAAGCGTTGTTGCAGGTGTCCGAAGCGGCACCGCAACGGGCCGCCTGCTGGCGCCCCGCCGTGGACGTGTATCGCACGCCGGAAGGCTGGTTGCTGAAGTTCGACCTGGCGGGCGTGGCGCCGACCGATGTGAGTATCGTGGTGAACGAGCGGCAGGTGCACATTCGGGGCATCCGCCGCGACCGCGTGCCGGTTCCGGCCATCCAGTACCACATGGAGATCGCCTACAGCCGTTTCGAGCGCACGATCGAGCTGCCCGACGCGCTGGATCCCAAGACGGTGGTGACCGAAAGCCGCGACGGCATGCTGTATGTCCGCGTGGCCACCCGCAAATGACGCCTGAGTGTGTGCCGGCGTCGCGCGGCGGACGCAGTCGGCGAAATGCGGGGAGAAACAGTTCGGCGCCGCGCGGTCGCCGGTCCGATTTACACAAACGGGCCGCGTCGGCACCCGTCTCCGTGCGGGTCGGCGGTGCGGGCGGTGCCGTCCATCGGTGCACGGCAACCGGAGGAAACGGAAACGATGAAAAAGCGGAAGAAAACGGACGAAACGAACGTTGGCCCGGAAACTGCGCCGACGAATCCCGCGGAAGGTGACGCGCCGGCAGAGTCGAATCCGCAGACCGCCGGCGCGTCCGCCGACGCCGACACGACCGGCGGAGCGAGCGGTCAGCACGTGCTCGTGCCGCTTCCCGTCCTCCCGCTACGCAACACCGTCGTGTTCCCGGTCGTCTTCGCCCCCCTGACCGTCGGGCGGCCGGGTTCCATCGCCGCCGTCGAAGCCGCTCTGGCCACCGAGGAGAAGACGCTGGTCGTCGTCGCCCAGAAAGATCCCGAGGTCGAAGAACCGTCCTTCGAGGATCTGCACCAGATCGGCACGCGGGCGGTCATCAAGAAACTGAACCGCAGCGCCGAAGACCTGCTGCAGGTGCTCATCCAGGGCATCGAGCGCGTGCGTCTGGTGAACGTCGTCAAGGTCGGCGACTACCTGCAGGCCGTGGTGGAACCATACGAGCTGGGCGAGGACGACCCGGCGCAACTCGAGGCCGCGCGACGTGCCGTGCTGGAACGCATCCAGGAAATGCTCGAGCTGATCAACCCGGAGCGCGCCGAGCAACTGCAACAGTTTATCCGGCAGACCGAGGACCCGATCCACATCGTGTACCTGCTCGGTTCGCTGCTGGAGCTGGAATCCACCAAGGAACAGGCACTGTTGGAAGCCCCCACTCGCACCAAGGCGCTGGAGCTGCTGCACGAATACCTGACGCACGAAGTCCAGGTGTTGCAGCTCCGTCAGCAGATCCAGTCGAAGGCCAGGTCGGAAATCTCCAAGGAACAGCGGCAATACCTGCTGCGGCAACAACTGGAGGCCATCAAGGAAGAACTCGGTGAATCCAGCCCCGAACAGGCCGAGCTGGAGGAGCTGCGCAAACAACTGGAAGAAGCCGACCTGCCCGAACTCGTCCGAAAGGAAGCCGAACGGGAGCTGAAGCGGCTGGAACGGCTGCCGCCACATGCGCCGGACTATCAGGTGACCCGCACGTATCTGGAACTGATCGCCGAGCTGCCGTGGAACAAGCAGACCGAAGACCAGCTCGATCTGGCCCAGGCCCGTCAGATCCTCGACGAAGATCACTACGACCTGCAGGAGGTCAAAGACCGGATCCTCGAGCATCTGGCGGTGATGAAGCTCAATCCCAACGCCGAAGCGCCGATCCTCTGCTTCGTCGGCCCGCCCGGCGTGGGCAAGACCTCGCTCGGCAAGTCGATCGCCCGCGCTCTGGGCCGCAAGTTCGAACGGATCAGCCTGGGTGGCATGCACGACGAATCGGAGCTCCGCGGACATCGCCGCACCTACATCGGCTCGATGCCCGGTCGGATCATCCAGGCGATCCGCCGCGCCGGCGTGAAAAACCCCGTGCTGATGCTCGACGAAGTCGACAAGCTGGGACGTGATTTTCGCGGCGACCCCGCCGCCGCGCTGTTGGAAATCCTCGACCCCGCGCAGAACGAATCGTTCCGCGACAACTACCTCGATCTGCCCTTCGACCTGTCCAAGGTCTTCTTCATCTGCACGGCCAATACCCTGGACACGATCCCGCGACCGTTGCTCGACCGCATGGAAGTGCTCCGCCTGTCCGGGTACACGACCGAGGAGAAACGGCAGATCGCCCGTCGGTACCTCATTCCGCGACAACTGGAGGCGAGTGGCGTGCCGGCCGATCTGCTGGAAATCCCCGACGATACACTCACGCAGATCATCACCCGGTACACCCGCGAAGCCGGTGTGCGGCAACTGGAGCGCGCCATCGGCCGCATCGCCCGGAAGGTGGCCATGCGGATCGCCGAGGGCAAGAAAGAAAAGGTCATCGTCCGTCCCGAGGATCTGCCCGACTTCCTCGGCAAGGAGGTGTACCGGCCCGAACAATCGCGCCGGCACCTGCAGCCGGGCGTGGCCACTGGTCTGGCGTGGACCGAAAGCGGCGGAGAGATCCTGTACGTCGAAGCCGCTCTGCTGCCGGAAGGCAGCGGCATCCGTCTGACCGGACAGCTCGGAGATGTCATGAAGGAATCGGCGGAAGCGGCCCTTTCGTACGTCTGGGCTCATGCCGACCAACTGGGCATCGACGTGAAGAAACTCCGCAACAACGGCATCCACATCCATGTTCCCGCGGGTGCCGTTCCCAAGGACGGCCCTTCCGCGGGCGTCGCAATGGTCACGGCCCTGGCATCATTGTTGGCGGGGATTCCCGCCCGAGCCGATGTCGCGATGACCGGCGAAATCACGCTCAGCGGTCGCGTGCTGCCCGTCGGCGGGATCAAGGAAAAAGTGCTCGCCGCCCGCGCCGCCGGCATCGATACGGTGGTACTGCCCAAGGCCAACGAAAACGATCTCCGCGAGCTGCCCGAGGAAGTCCGCCAGGAAATGAACTTCGTGCTCGTGGAAACGATCGACGAACTGTTGCAGACGACGATTCCCGACCTCGCCCGCAAGACTCAGCACGCTCCGGAACCGGCTGCCGCAACGGAATGAGCCGGCGCGCCACTTGCGCCCCCACGGTGCCTGCCGACCACGAACCCGTCGCGGCCGCAAAGCGGCAAGCACCGGCAAAAAAATAAGCCGCGCGCTTCGACTGCGAACAGCCTCCACGACGCGGCCTCGACCATACACCGCCCGAAGGCGGCCCGATTCCGATAGCGGGCTCCCACGATAGTCCGCTTTGCTCGGGGGAACGATACGCGGCCGACAACTGCGGCTCGCCGAACATCCGTGTCCTGGCATACGACCGGGCGTTGCGCCTCACGTTCCGACGAACGAGATCGGCAACGGCCGAGACACGGGCGACGGGTTTCAATCCGGATTCGAAGACCTCGGCTCCGCAGGCACCGTGGCCGGTGGCGGGGTGACGGCTGCCTGCAGACGATCCTTGCGACGTTCGCTGCGGTACAGGAACCACAGCTTGATGGCGAGCCAACCGGCTCCGAACAGTCCCATGACGACCGCAGCGATGGACAGCATCGTTCGGACAACGCTGACGACAGGCGTCACTACCTTGTCGACCATTCGGTCGACCAGCCCCGGCTTGCGGATGCCGATCGGTTTGCCATTCTCGTCGAAAACGATCTCGGCACCGCCCAGCACGGCCTCCCGATTCTGCAGGATGAGCGCCGTCGCCGCCGTCGTGAAGAGCACCTTGCCCGGGTGCTTCTCTACGAATCGGCGCATCCACTGCATCATCGCCTTGGTGTTGTCGTAGAGCATTTGCAGCACGCCGCGGCGGAGCTGCGGTGGCAGCTTCGCAATGTCGTCCGCATGTTGAGCGAGCGTCACCGCTTCGGTCCGATCCAGCCGCGCGGCGAGCCGAACACCATCATCTCCCAGGGTCTGCACCAGCCGCCCGCCAACGCCCGGATGGCGGATCTCCGCCCGCAGCACACGGGCCCCCATCTTCTCCGTCATCCGTGCCAGTTCCCGGCCTCCCGTACCCGCCAGCCGCCGGATTGCCGCCCGAGCCTCGTGCTCCGGCAGTTCGTCCAGCACACTCAGCACTCTCCGCACCGACGGGGCATTGTCGATCGCCCGCAGCACGTCCGGACCGTGCTTCGCCGCCAGCCGACCGGCACGTTCCAGCGCCTCTTCGCCGCCTTCGCGGAGCAGTTTCGAGGTTACGCGTTCGACGAATTCCCGCCCGCCGTATTCGGCAACCTCCTCGAGCACCTCGCGGGCGGTGCGCTTGCCGAGCGCCTTGCCGAGCTGCTTCAGCACCCATTCGACGGCTTCACGTCCGGCACGCCCCGGAACGATCGCCTGAGCCGGCATCGCCATCCCCAGCACCAACGCCAACACCGCCACCGGAATGAATCGCTTCGCGTTCATCGTTTCGAACCTCGCCTTTCCTTTATGTTCGTGTCTTCGGACCACCCGTGTTCGTGTTTACGTGCCTCACTCGTGATTTCTGACGCTCACGACGTTGCCGCGGCCAGCCGTTCCGCCAGCGTCGTGTGTACGCCGACACGCAGTGCGTCCGCGGTCTCCTTCAGCGCCCGCCGCAGTGCTTTCGGATTGCGGCCGCTCCCGTCCACGATCGCGTTGCGGATGGTGGTCAGCAGCCCTTCCATGTCCGCCGTCAGGCTGGCGGCGTATCGATCCGTCAGCCACCAGTCGACAACCATCCCGACCACCAGCCCGCCAACTGCACCGATTGCCGTTCCAACGGGACCGCCCACCGTTCCCACGGCCCCGCCTTCGGCAACGCCAGCCAACATTGATGTGACCATGGGAGTGACCAACCGGACCGTCGTTGACGTGACCACTTCACCGAGAACCAGGTTCACGATGCCCTGCACAACCGACTCCTTGGCACGGTCGGCGGCGAATGTCGCGGCAGTGGCCTGCACCTGGTTCGCAAACGACTGGAAATCACCGATCTCAATTCCCGGATCCAGATCGCTGCCGGAAATCCGCACCTTTGCGGAGGCATAAAACTCGCTCAGGTTCGCCTGCACGTCGGCACGGAAGTCTTCCAGAGCAGCCGTGACGTCGCGCACCAGGCGCTGTTCGCTGAAGATGTGCGTGCTGAACTTTTCATTGACCAGACGCATCACTTCTTCGTCGCCGTACCAGGCCTTGTTCCACGCCACCCTTGCTCGCGTCGTGTACGAGGTGACGTCCTCCACAAACGCAGGGATCCCGCGGCGGTAGCTCTGAAATGCGTCGTCCACGCGACGGATGCAGGCGTCGATCGCAGCACGGTTCTTCCGGTCGAACTCCTCCAGCAGCGGCGTGATCTCCTGTTCGAAGAACTGTGCCCGGCGGTCGTCCAACTTGAGCTTGGGTTCGAAGGTCGGCCCCGGAGGAATGGCAGGAACCGGCGTCTCCTTCGAGTGCACCCAGGCCCACACGGCGATGCTCGTCACGATCAACGCAACCGGCCACAACAACGACCCAGCCCGATTCGCAGCATTCCCGCTCATTGCACCTCGCTCCTGCAACATCGTCCCGTTCGTTCGTCCCGTCATTGCGTCCCCGTTCTCCGACTGGCCACGACCGATGTGTTCGTTCGCATGCGTCATGGCTTCACCACCTTTCGAAAATCGCCCGTCCGTTCAGGTTTGCGTCCTTCCGGCGGTCAGTCCGCCCGATCCCTCCACCGGATGGCCTCCGGGCTCTCAGCCCCGTCCGATGCATTTCGCTCATCCGCGGAGGTCCTGTGCCGAAGTCCATGAGTGGTCAGCGACCCGCCGTGCCCGATCTGACACCGAATCTGCTGAAAAACACGGGGCTCGCGGACACATGGGCGAGGCGCTGAATCCGCCAACGCCGATCGGCGACAGCATTCGGTGTCCGTCGCACCACCCGGCGATGCCACCCGGGGCCGGATAGCCGTCCGCCACGGTCGCATTCCCGCATCCGGGAACGCGGTGCCCGAACACCACGGTTCCACCCCACACGATTCGGTGAGGTCAGCCCGTTCTCCCGTCGGTCAGGGTTGCGTCATGTCAACGTCTGGACGAACACCCGAGTTCCCTGCTGATAGAACAGCGATGAATAGCGGTGGTGTCCTGGTATGCGTGTGCCTTTGGTAATCTGACAGATGCCTGTTCGGTGATCCGGCCGCGGGTCCCGCCCGGCGTTACGCCCTTGCACCTCGAATACGGCCCAGGCGGGCGAATCCTGACATGACAGACCGTATTTCCAA
>RFHO01000552.1 GCA_003696385.1 Planctomycetota bacterium
AGCACAGCAGAATATCGGATTACCGCCGCCACCGCCCCGGCCGCCGGCTTCGCCATCGTCGGCAGAGCAGGCATGGCACGTTTTCGGCCGTCGTGACCGCGTGCCGGGAAGAAACCGGACGCGCTCCCGCGGACAACCGGTTCTGGCGGGTTCTCATTGCGGCGGCACTGGCGTGGATGTCGGCACACGCGGCGATCGCGCAGGGTACGCGGGCCGACTACGCACGCTCCGCGTCCTACGCTCAACGCATGCGGGGCAAGGTGTTTCGCGCGCGGGTGATTCCCCACTGGTTCGCCGACGGCGATCGGTTCTGGTACCGCGTCGAGACCGCACCGGGGAAACACGAGTTCGTCCTGGTGGACGCCCCCAGCGGAACACGCCGGGCGGCGTTCGACCATGCCCGCCTGGCGGCGGCGCTGGCCCGCGCCAGTGGTCGCGCGGTGAAGTCTGACGCGCTGCCGTTCCGCAGTATCACCCTGGACGATGCATTGCAGAAGGTGTCGTTCGACGCCTTCGGCAAACGCTGGAGCTGTACGCTGAGGGACTATCGGCTCGAAGAAGTCTCCCCGCCGGACTCGTCCTCTGCGGGAAGGAACACGTTCGAAGGCGTTCGGGTGCTGGCGGAACCTCGGAGTTCGAGCGGTGACGGACAGGAAACGTCGGTCCGCTTCGTCAATCGCACGGACCGTACGTTGCAACTGGATTGGATCGACCGCTCCGGACGGTCCCGGCGGTATGCCACGCTCCGCCCGGGAAGCACGCATGACCAGCACACCTTCGCCGGCCACGTGTGGCGGCTCAGCGACACGCGAGGGCGACGGTTTGCGGTCGTCGCCGCCACGGCGGACGAAGGACTGGTGGTGATCCACGAACCGCAGCCCGCCCGCTCCGCGGGAGAGCGTTCCGCGGGCGATGGAGCCGCTCCCAAGGCTGCGGCGACGCGGCGACCACCGGCGGTTTCCCCGGACGACCGCTGGCGAGCGTTCATTCGCGACCACGACGTCTGGATCGAGGATCGCTCCACCGGCGAACGCTTCGCCCTCAGCACCAACGGCACGGTCGACAACGCCTACCGTCCGGAGTTCCGCTGGTCGCCGGATTCGAAGCACCTGGTGACCATGCAGGTGGAACGCGGCCAGGAACGATTCGTTTACCTGATCGAATCGCGGCCGGACGATCGGGTTCAACCGCGGCTGCACAAGATCCCGTACCTCAAGCCCGGCGATCGCATCCCGCATCCGCGCCCCCGCCTGTTCGATGTCGTCGCGCGGCGGGCGATGCCGATCCCCGAAGACCTGTTTCCCAATCCCTGGAGCATCACACGCGCATCCGCTGGCGCCCGGACGGGCGGGGCTTCACGTTCCTGTACAATCAGCGCGGCCATCAGGTGCTGCGGCTGATCGAAGTGGACGCCGACTCGGGGACGCCACGGGTGATCATCGACGAACGCAGCCCAACGTTCATCGACTATGCCCACAAGTTCTTCCTCCAGTTCGTCCCGACCGCCCGGAAGGCCTTCCCCGGCGGGACCGAAGCCGGCGCCGGTTCCGCTGCGGGTGCTGCCACACCCCCTGCCGGCGACACCGCTGCCGGAGCCTCGTCCGGCGACGGCGAGCAGATCATCTGGATGAGCGAACGCGACGGTTGGAATCACCTGTACCTGATCGACGCCGACACCGGAGAAGTGATCCGGCAGATCACCCGCGGCCGATGGGTCGTCCGCGGCGTCGAGCGAGTCGACACGGAGAAACGGCAGATCTGGTTCCGTGCCGGAGGGATCGTTCCCGGTCAGGATCCGTACTATGTTCACCTGTGTCGCGTGAACTTTGACGGCACCGGCCTGACGCGGCTCACCGACGGCGACGGCACGCATGACTGGCAGTTCTCTCCCGACGGCCGCTGGCTGATCGATTCGTGGTCACGCGTGGACCTCCCGCCGGTCCACGTACTGCGGGACGCCACCACGGGGGAACTGGTCTGCGAACTGGAGCGGGCGGACTGGTCACGTCTGCTGGCCACCGGGTGGCGTCCCCCGGAACGCTTCGTCGCCAAGGGACGCGACGGCCAAACGGACATTTACGGCATCATTGTGCGGCCCACCACATTCGACCCGGCGAAGAAGTACCCCGTGATCGAGAAGATCTATGCCGGTCCGCAGAGCGCGTACGTGCCGAAGGCGTTCGGGTTGCACGCCAGTCTGTACGAGATGGCCGAACTGGGGTTCATCGTCGTGCAGATCGACGGCATGGGTACGTCGCACCGCTCCAAGGCGTTTCACGACGTGTGCTGGAAAAACCTGGGTGATGCCGGCTTTCCCGATCGCATCCCGTGGATCCGCGCAGCGGCCGCACGCCATCCCGAGATGGACCTCGACCGCGTGGGAATCTTCGGCGGTTCGGCCGGCGGCCAGAACGCTCTGCGGGGACTGTTGATGCACGGGGACTTCTACAAGGCCGGGGCCGCCGACTGCGGGTGCCACGACAACCGGATGGACAAGATCTGGTGGAACGAACTGTGGATGGGCTGGCC
>RFHO01000553.1 GCA_003696385.1 Planctomycetota bacterium
ACCTCAAGGTGCCGCTGCGGCCGTGACGGATGGGCCGCCGGGATTGCGGAGAGCCCCATGGGCCGCGCGGCGGGCGAAGCCAACAGCCGCGTCAGGGCGGCGGAGGCCACTCCAATGCACGGCCCGCGCCGGCTGCTCACTCCGGCCCGATGCTGCCCCGTGTCGGCGAGATGGTCGAAGCGGAGCTGCTGGAAGAAAAGACGAAGAAAGGCGGCTGGAAGGCCAGGCACATCGCCACGGGAATCAGCGGCCCGATCCAGAACTCCGCCGACGTCCCCGCAGATGCAAAGCCCGGCGACAGGGTGCAGCTGATCGTCCAGTACGCCCGACCGAACGAAATCGCCTTCCGCTATCCAACCCAACAGGACATCGAGAAGCGGCAAAAGGGCGGCAAGAAATAGTCTGCGGCCTGCGACCACGAGCGCACCGCAGCAGCAATGCGAACGGGGCGGCGGGTTGCACACCCGCCGCCCCGTAGTCATTCGTGATCACCCGGACGTCGATTGCGTCGCGATCACGTCAGCCCGGTCAGCGGACCGTCGGCGCAATAGTCCGGGTTGCCGAACGTCTTCAACTCGTGCCCCATCGCGTGCGCGAAGGCCAGCAGCAGGCGGTTGTGCGGCACGCGGTTGAACTTCAGAGCCCGGCCCATGCGGAAGCCGAGCCCGTTGCCGACCAGCACGAACGGGATGTTGTCCAGCGTGTGCGAATTGCCCTTGCCCAGCTCGTTGGTCCACACGACCGTCGTATGGTCCAGCAGCGAGCCGTCACCGCCCGGCTCCGGCGTCGACGCCAGCTTGCCCACCAGGTAGGCGAGCTGTTCGCAGAACCAGCGGTTGATGCGGATCAGCTTCTCCTGCGAGGGCTTGTCGCTGTCCGGCTTGTGCGACAGCCCGTGATGTCCGTCGTTCACGCCGACCCACTTCATCCGGGCCTGTCCCACCGAATTGGTGAACTGCAGCGTGGCGACGCGGGCCATGTCGTTGGCCAACGCATTGACCAGCAGGTCGATCTGCATCCGGCTGATGATCGGCATGTTGTCGTTGGCATCACGGATGCCGGGTTTCAGCTTCGGAGCGGGCACGAGCAACTGTTCGCGACGCTCCTGCAGCTCGCGTTCCATGTCCCGCACGAAGGCTTCGTGCTCTTCCAGCAGCGCGCGATCCTGTACGCCCACGTGCTGCCGCAGCCGCCGCAGGTCCTCGCGCAACGCATCGAGGATGCTCTTCAGATCCTCGCGATCCTTCACGCTGCCGTAGAGCTTTTCGAACATCTGATACGGACTGTCGATCGGCGCGACCGGCTTGTTCGGCCCGGCATAGACCATCCGCGTCCACGGATCGGCCCGTTCGGGAACCAGCACGCCGAACTCCAGCGAACCGAACCGCGTCTGCGTCTCCGGCCGACTCTGCAGGAACCGTTTGATCTCCTGGTCGATCGACTTGCCCTTCGGCCAGCCGGCCGGCGTGTGCGAACCGCCCTGGATGTTGCCGGGAAACAGCTCGATGCCGGTCAACAGACAACTCATCCCGCGCATGTGGCTGTCGCCATCGCCGCGGATGCGGTCGGAGATGCCGTGCAGGACCAGCATGCGGTCCTTGAACGGCTTCAACGGCTCCAGGATCGGCTTCAGCGTGAAGTTCTCGCCCGTTTCGTCCGGCCAGAAGGCATCGGGAACGGTGCCGTTCGGACTGAACATGATCACCAGCCGCTGCTTGCGACCGCCTCCCGCGGCGGTTTCCGCCCCCCGCGCCAGACTCGGCAGGTTCAGCGCGAAAGGCAACACCGCCGAGGAAATCCCCAGATCGCGAAGCATCCGCCGTCGCGTGTACAGCGTCATGGTTGCACCTCCCGGTCTTCGTCATCAGCGGCCGGAGTTTCGCCCCCGCCGCGCCATCTGCCAGCCCGGTCTGCTCCGCGGCGCCTCGTTCGTGCCGCCACGCCGCGGGTGGTTCAGCCGCCGGTCGCCTCCGCCTGGTTGCGGCCCGCGCCCCTGGGAGCGGAACCGGCGGCCTGTCGCACGTCCGGCGGCATCCACATTGTCGCCGTTTTCACGATCTCGACCAGCAACGTGCGAATGTTGCATCCGGATTGCTCGAAAACATCGATCAGCCGCTCGCGAGCGTGCGGACCGTACGCGTTGATCGGTTGCTTGATCAGGTGGTGAAAGAGCTGATCCACGAACGTGCCATGCGCTTGGCGGCTGTTCGCGATCAGCCGGGCGAGCCCTTCCGCTCCGTCCAGCCGGATCGTACGGCCATCCACCGTGTGGTATTCGGTCGTGGCGTCGACGGGCTTCCCGTTCTCGCGCTCGCGAAAACGCCCCACGGCGTCGAAGTGCTCCAGCGTGAAGCCCAGCGGGTTGATGATGCTGTGACAGCTCTGACATGCCTGCGGCTGCGTCAGCAGGGCCACCTTTTCCCGCGTCGTCAGATCCGGCGGAAAATCGCCGTCCTTGAACTCCGTCGCCTGCGGCGGCGGCTTCAGCGTCCGGCCCACCAGCCGTCGCGTGATGAACACGCCCCGGTGAATCGGGGAACTCAGGTGCCGGTACGCCCACATCGACATGATGTATGGATGCGTCAGGATGCCTGCACGGTACTGCGGCTCGAACTCGACCTTCACGAAGCCGTCTCCCGAAACACCGGGAATCCCGTAAAACCGGGCCAGACGCTCGTTGACGTAGATCGCATCCTCGCCGAACAGCCGCCGATAGTCCGGATTCGGTCCCCAGACCACCTCCTCCAGCGTCCGATCCAGCGACCGGCGCAGATCGCTGACCAGAGCCGCATTGAAGTCCGGAAACAGCTTCTCGTCCTTGACCAGCTCGTCCTTGGCATCGAGCATCAGCCATTCGTGCAGCGCCTCGCGGACCTTGAACCGCGCCCGCGGGTCCTTCAGCATCCGATCGATCTGGCTTTCCACCTGCTGCGGTGTCCTGAGCTGCCCTTTCGCAGCCTGTGTGCGCAGCGTGCGGTCAGGGATCGAGTCCCACAACGCGAAGGCCAGCCGCGTGGCGCGGTCGAAATCATCCGGCGGACGGCGCTCGAGCGTCGGGTACAGAAACGCCGGCGACTTCAGGATCAGCAGCAAGGCCCGCTTGGCGGCGACTTCCGGTGCGACGTCCGCCGAGAAGAACCGCTCGATGTAGAGCCTGCGGTCCGCCTCGCTCATCGGACGCCGCAAGGCCACTTCGGCAAACTCCGCCACGAACCGCCGCACGGCCTCGCGGCGGTTGGCATCCGCCGGATCGGTGCGGGTCAGCCGGTCCAGCCGCCGCAACAGGAACGCTGCGAACTCGATCGCACCGGCGGTCGTCGCCCGGTCCCACTCCGGCGAAACCGCGATCCCCCGCTCGTAGCCGGCCACGCGGTCGTCCGGCGGAAAAGGCACCGTCGAAACGAAGACCTCCCGGGCCCCCTGCGGCGAAAGAAACTCCGGCGGAATGACTTCCCGCACGCCGCGCGGCGGCTTCCATTCCAGCCGCACCGACGCCGTCTTGCCCTTGTACTGGAACAGTTCCAGCCGCAACGGGTACGCCCGGCCTCCGAGCAAACGGAGCACGGCCCGGTTCTCCCGCCGCATGCCGCTGGAGACCCACGCATCGATCAGCGGCTGGTCCGGATCGTTCAGCCACAGCCGCGCGCCGTTTTCGGTCGTCAGAATGATCTCGTACTCTCCGTCGTCCGGCGCCACCAGCGAACCGCTCCAGCGGATCGCAAACTCCCGGGCGTCCGGAATGCCCGGCACGGGCTTGCCGCTCTTCCAGTCGAAGTCGATCCGCGGATCCGTCCGGCGCTCGGCACGCTGCCGGCCGTCGAACCGCCGCGTCTTGAAATACTCCGCCGCCAGGCCACCGGTCTTCACCGGCGGCGTCACCCCCACGAAGTGCGCATAGATGTCCGCCAGCACACGCGGATACTGTTTCGCCGTCCAATGTGACAACGCCCAACGCGCCGAGCGATCGTCGTGCGCAACCCGCCCCGAGTAGAACCGCTGGTGCACGTACGCGGCAACCGCCCGAGCGTCTGAGCCGGTGCACTTCTCCGGAGCCTCCGAAGGCATCGTCTCCTCGACCAGCTTCACCAGCTCTTCCAGCGTCCGGCGACCGCGCAGCGGCTCTTCGTGGCGGTCCGGCACGCCTTCGCCGTTCTGTCCGTGACACTCGGCACACAACCGCTGATAGATCCGGCGGCCGCGTTCGAAAACCGCCGTCGGGCGACCGCGTTCCTCCACAGACCGTTCCCCACGGCCCCCGGCGGCCTCCGCAACCGCTCCCTTCAGCAACGCCACGCAAACGGCCGCACACCCTGCGGCTCGTGCCGCAAGCCGCAACCAGCGCACAGGGCGGCTGACGTCCCCGATTGTTCTCATCCAGCTCCTCCACACACCGTGCTTGCTGCGTCCGATACTCAGTGCCGCCGTGCCGACGCCCCGCCGACACTGCGCGGCAAGCGACGCAGATTGTTTTCCGGCATCGGCGCACACACGAATCGCCACGGCAAAGTCTGCCGTCATCCGTACCGGACACTTCCGGCAGGACGGCGCCTCTCCGCGCCGCCACGTTCGGCGAGAGCGACAGGCCGCTCGGGGCGACCCGCCACCGATGACAGGTGGGCTGAAACGGTGGGAAACCTATGCATCGCGTCGGCCGCGCTACCAACAGGTGGGTCGCTCCGACGCGTTCGGCGTCCGATCCATGCCCCGCCCCATTCGGACGCCACAAGCCACTCATCTCGAGCAAATTATAGCTTCCATCCACTTCTCTCCAAACGCGTCGGCATGCGTCGATGTGCCCCGCAACGAACGGACGCCGCGTGCGTCATCGATGCCTTGCGACACGGCGCCGGCGATCATCGCGAAGCTCGCCGGCCGGCGTGTGTCAGCCCGCCGTCGGACCGCGAGCTTCCGCTCCGCTCGCCGCGATGCCTGTTCGCCCGCGGCCATGCGCTCCGCTCCGTGCCTCCCGCCGTTCGCGCGAATGCATCGCCGGCAGCGCTCCCAGCAGAATCTCCCGGGTGTACGCCAGCTCGAACGCATCCAGAAGGCGGTACCGTCGCATGGAGACTTCCCCCTGAAGCGCCCTCAGCTTCCGTTGCCCGCGCGACGCCACCCAGGCCGCCAGATCCTCGTTGAGCCGCCGCACGGCCGCCGGTCCTTCGTGCATCAGCAGCGAAACCACCTGAACGGCCGCGGCCCCGCACAACGTCGCCTTGGCCACCTGGTCCACCGACCGCACACCGCCACTGTACGCCACATCGATGCCCTCGACCGCCGACACCCGACTGATCCAGAAGTACCGCACGACGGGATCCGCCGGGCCGCCCGGCAGACGCGCGTCGTGCTCCAGCCCGCGGAACCAGTCCGACCGATGGAACGCGTTGAACAACACCACCGCGTCCGCACCAACGTCCCGCAGTCGCTGAACGAAGCGGATCAGCGTCCGCCCCACCGGCAGCAGTTTCACCGCGACCGGCACCCGAACGTGCTGGCGAACCGCCCGCACGATCGCCACGATCACTTCCTCGGGGTCGCGCGGCACCGCGTGGCCGTTCGCGTACATGCCATACACGTTCAACTCGATGCCGGCCGGCCCCGCAGCCGCCACCCGCCGGCACGTCGCCTCCCACGATTGCGGACTCCGCGCATACACCGATGCCACCACCGGAACGGACGCCCCGACCGCACGGCGGATCGCCGCCAGATGTTCACAGTACTCCTCCACGTCCGTGGCGAACCGCGGCACGTCCAGCAGTCCGGCGAACATCGCGTGTTGCCGCCGATGCCGCTCGCTGCCGGGCAATCGACGCACTTCCACGCCCAGCGACAAAGGCCCGGCCACCAGCGACCGCAAGGTCAACATCCCGGCCCCCGCCTCCGCCAGCGCCTCCGCGCTCCGCACGTCGTCCGTCAGCGGCGACGCACCCACCACGACCGGAGTTTGCAACCGGTGACCAAGATACCGCGTCCCCAGATCGGCCATCCTTCGCCCTCCTTCCGCTGTCCGCCCCGCGATCCGCCGCGCACGCTGCACCCCGCGCCAGCATCATGGACGGGGTCCGTAGCAACTCCCATTCCAGTGGGCCACGAATTGCGCAGCCGATCCGCAGGCGGCCGTCCCCCGCCGAAGGCCCCCTGCCCGCCTCTGATGCGGAATACCTGCGTCGGAGACCGTCCGGCAGCATCCTCTGCACCACCGGCGTTCCTCCGACCGTCTCTGAGCCCATCCGAACAGTGCCGATCGCGCACCGGTCCCCCACGACGCAATGCTGAACCGGCGCGTCGCGCCGGCGCGCGGTCGAGCACGGCACCGCACGCTTCCCCCTCGACTCGTCTCCTCCCGATGGTGGTCTGCCGACGACGCCCCGTACGTCCGCGTCTCCCCCCACCGCCTGCAGATGGCCGCGCGGACGCCGACCAGATGGACTTGCCAACGCATGCCGAACGGTCAAAATACCGGGCGGTCGCGCGACTTGGACGCCCCGTTCGCACGGCGCGGCGGTCGCCGCGACGACGGTCGACCGCGGAACACCCACGCGCACCAACCGGAGGCTGTGACGCGCCGGACGAACGCGGGTGTACTCGCCCGAAAGGCGTGCCTCACAGCCGCCGACGTCGTCGGGCACCGTCAGGCTTGTCTTCGCCGTCGCTGTTCGCTAAAAGACGCGCCACATGGCGAGCCCGCACGATGCACCGCGTCGCGGACCGCCACGTATTCCCCGGTAGCTCAATCGGTAGAGCGGGCGGCTGTTAACCGCTAGGTTGTAGGTTCGAGTCCTACCCGGGGAGCCTTCTTTCCTGGCCGGACAGTCCAGCACCTTGCGAGAGTTCGGACGCCGATCGAATCGGCGTCTTTGCTTTTGCGCCGACGCCTCGTGCCGTTCGCCAAGTAGCAGCCAGAGGTGCGAGCACTCGGCCCAGGTTGTGTATCGCAAGTAGGTTCTGAAG
>RFHO01000108.1 GCA_003696385.1 Planctomycetota bacterium
AGGCGGAGGAGCCCGCGCGCACGTCCTCGGAACAGTCACAGACGTCACAGGCGGCCGAGTGAGGCGGGCGGCGCTGCCGCGGGGACGGCGGTCACGGAGCGAGTTGCAGCGTGCAGGATTGTGCCGGCGGGAAGTTGGAGGGGTGGGTCGATCACCCGGAGCGTTCGGTATCGGGACGCAGGCCAACGGACGAGGTAGGCAGCCATGATTCAGATGGAAACGGTGCTGGATGTCGCCGACAACACCGGGGCCAAGACGGCCAAGTGCATCAAGGTGCTCGGGGGCACGGGACGGCGGTTCGCCGGCCTGGGGGACGTGATCGTGGTGACGGTGACCAGTGCGTTGCCGGGCAGCCCGTTCGTGAAGAAACAGAATCGTGTGTGCCGCGGTGTGATCGTGCGTTGCAAGAAGCCGACGCGGCGACCGGATGGCAGTTACGTGCGCTTCGACAGCAATGCCGTCGTGCTGATCGATCGGGATGGCAATCCACGCGGGACGCGGATTTTTGGCGCGGTCGCTCGGGAGCTGCGCGACAAGCGGTTCATGAAGATCGTCAGCCTGGCCAGCGAAGTGGTGTGAGCGATGAGAATCCGTAGCGGCGACCAAGTGGTGGTGATTCGAGGCGACTACGCCGGCACCGAGCCCCGTCAGGTGCTGCAGGTGTTGGACGGCGGCCGCCGTCTGGTGGTGCAGGGCGTGAACGTCGTTTACAAACACGTGCGGCGCGGACATCCACGCAGCCCGCAGGGCGGGCGCCTGGAGGTGGAGTTGCCGATCGACGCCAGCAACGTGTTGTTGTACTGCGACGCCTGCGGGCGGGGCGTGCGAGTCGGCTATCGGTTCGACGACAACAACCAGAAGGAACGGTTCTGCCGGCGCTGCAGCAAATCGCTGGGCAAGATCGGCCGACCGAGGCGCCGCGCGACGGCGTCCTGACGAAGCGGCGCCGGGTGGTCGGTTGTTCGCCCCGGGCGGTCCTTCACTGACAGCGAGGCAGCGAGTCGAGACGAGCGATCATGGCAAGGCTTCTGGACAAATACCGGCAGGAAATCGTGCCCCGGCTTCAGGAGGCGCTGGGTTACAAGAACCCGCTGGCCGTGCCACGGTTGGAAAAGATCGTGGTGAGCATGGGGGTGGGCAGCGCCATTCAGGACCCCAAGAAGCTGGAAGAGGCGGTGCAGCATCTGCGGACGTTGAGCGGGCAACAGCCCGTGATCACGACGGCGAAGCGGTCGATTTCGGGATTCCGACTGCGCAAAGGCATGC
Organism: Planctomycetota bacterium; assembly: GCA_003696385.1. GTDB lineage: Bacteria > Planctomycetota > Planctomycetia > Planctomycetales > Planctomycetaceae > J052. Next base: position 1,267 of record RFHO01000108.1, read on the forward strand.
AGATCGGTTGCCGCGTGACGTTGCGTGGCAAGCGGATGTACGAGTTTCTCGACCGGCTGATCACGCTCGTGCTGCCGCGGGTGCGCGACTTCCGCGGGTTGAATCCGAAAGCGTTCGACGGTCATGGAAACTACAGCCTGGGATTGACCGAGCAGTTGGTGTTTCCCGAAATCAATCCGGACCATGTGCGGAACGTGCAGGGGATGAACATCACGATCGTAACCACGGCGAGAAACGACGAGGAAGGCTTCCGGTTGCTGTCCGAGTTCGGGATGCCGTTCCGCAAGGCCACCGAGAGAAGGTGATGGGCGATGGCGAGCAAATCGAAGATCGCAAAGGCAAAACGGCCGCCGAAGTTCACCACGCGGCGCGAGCGGCGGTGCGAGCTGTGCGGCCGCCCGAGGGCGGTGTACCGCAAGTTCAAGATCTGCCGGATCTGTTTTCGCAACCTGGCGCTGGACGGGCTGATTCCGGGAGTGAAGAAAGCGAGCTGGTGAGGGCAACTGCCGGACGCTGTCGCCGTGCATGTTGCAGGCGGCTAAGGTCGTTCGCCGGCGGCGTGTGGCGGCTGACGAGTTTGATCGATTCGAGGTGTACACGGCCATGATGACCGATCCGATCGCCGACATGCTCACGCGGATGCGTAACGCACTGCAGATCGAGCGACCGTACGTGGACGTGCCGGCTTCCAAGTTGAAGATCGCGATCGCCGAAGCTTTGCAGCGCGAAGGATACATCTGGGATTTCGAAATCATCGAAGCCCAGCCGCAGAACATTCTGCGGATCAACTTGAAGTACGGTCCCAACGGGGAACGCGTGATCCAGCATCTGCGGAGGGTGAGCAAACCCGGTCGGCGGATCTATGCCGGAGTGGCCGACACGCCAAACGTTTTGCAGGGGCTGGGGATCTGCATCCTGTCCACCAGCAAGGGCGTGTTGAGCAACCGCGAAGCCAAGGCACAGAATGTCGGCGGCGAGATTCTGTGCGAGGTCTGGTGAGTCGTTCGGGAAAACGGCGCGACCAGGACACGGAGCAACACCGGAGCGTCAGATGTCGCGAATCGGGAAGAAACCCATACCGGTACCGCAAGAAGTCGAGGTCAGCATCGCGCACGGGCAGGTGCGGGTGAAAGGGCCCAAGGGCGAGCTGTCCTTGAATCACCACCCGGCCATGCTGGTGGCGTTCGATGCACAGCAGCGGGAGATCCGCGTCAGCCGGCCCAACGACAGCCGGACGAATCGCGCGCTGCATGGTTTGACCCGCAGCCTGATCGCGAACATGGTTCAGGGAGTGGTCAAACCGTACGAAAAGGTGTTGGAGGTTCACGGCGTCGGCTACGGCGCCAGTCTGGCGGGGGACAAGATCAGCCTTTCGGTGGGGTTCAAGCATCCCGTCGAGCTTCCGATCCCCAAGGGGATCGAGTGCGAGGTGAAAGGCAACGAAATCACGGTACGAGGCATCGACAAGCAGATGGTGGGGCAGTTCGCCGCCAGTATTCGGGCCGTACGGCCGCCGGAGCCGTACAAGGGCAAGGGCATCCGATACAAGGGTGAACACGTGCGGCGGAAGGCCGGCAAGGCGTTCGCCAAGTAGCCGGGCACGTGAGCGACCGTTTCGGTCGGGCGGCTGCGGAGGGCACCTCGGGCAGGACACGCCGTGTTGGGAAAACAATCGGATCAGCGGCCATGAAGCTTTACAAGCGGATACAGAAGCAGCGGCAGCGACGTGCCTATCGCGTCCGGAACCGCATTCGGGCGGTCAAGAACGGGCGTTTGCGGCTGTCAGTGTTTCGCAGCAACAAGCACATTTACGCCCAGATCATCGACGACGAACAGGGGCGTACGTTGGTAGCGGCATCCACGCGGGAGAAGGCGATCGCGGAAGGTCTGCCGCACGGTGGGAACGTCGCTGCGGCCGAGAAAGTCGGGCGAGTGCTTGCTGAACGGGCGCTGGAAAAGGGCATCCGCGAGGTGGCGTTCGACCGGGGGCGGTATCGTTTCCACGGACGCGTCGCGGCGCTGGCGAACGCCGCCCGCGAGGCGGGGTTGCAGTTCTGAACCGACGTCCGTCCGCAGCGTGGCGTCGTAAGGTGTCGCAGCGGTATTGGCGTTCGCAGGCGAGCGAACGAGGAGAAAGACAGTGGCAACGGAAACGCGTCAGCGAGACGAACACGTGATTCAGATCCGGCGTTGCGCCTGTGTGGTGAAGGGCGGGCGGCGGTTCAGCTTTTCTGCGCTGGTGGTCGTCGGCGACAAGAACGGACGCGTGGGCTACGGGTATGGGAAGGCGACCGAGGTGCCGGCGGCGGTCGAGAAGGCGGCGAAGAACGCCGAGAAGAACATGATCCGTGTGCCGATCGTCGAAACGACGATCCCGCACCAGATTGTCGGTCGTTATGGTGCCGCCGAAGTTTTGCTCTTACCGGCGCGTCCCGGTACGGGCATCATCGCCGGCGAGACGGTTCGGGCCGTCGTCGAGAAGGCGGGGATTTCCGACATCCTGACCAAGAGCCGCGGATCGAACAATCCCATCAACCTGGTGAAGGCGACGTTCGATGCTCTGAAACGGTTGCGAACCCGGGACATGATCGCGGCTTTGCGGGGAGTTGAATTGTCATGATTCTGAACGACGTCCATCAGGGGATTCACAAACACAAGCCGCGCAAGCGCGTCGGTCGTGGGCCGGGGTCGGGCCACGGCAAGACGTGCGGTCGCGGGCACAAGGGAGCCAAGAGCCGAAGCGGGGCTTCACGACGCCGGGGGTACGAAGGCGGACAGATGCCGCTGTTTCGCAGGATGGCGAAGGTCGGCTTCAACAATGCGGCGTTCGCCGAGCGAGTGGGTGCCGTCAACGTGTCCGTGCTGGAGGCGAAGTTCCAGGACGGGGACGTGGTCACGGTCGAGCTGCTGCGTCAGCGGGGGCTGGTGAGCAGCAAATGCGACGTGGTGAAGATCCTCGGACATGGCGAACTGAGCAAGGCGCTGACCGTCGAGGCGCACCGGTTTTCACGGTCGGCAGAGGAGAAAATCGCCGCGGCGGGCGGGACGGTCAAGAAGGTGGCCGTGACGCGCGGGTGAGCTCAAGGAGAATCGGCGGCCGTATTCCCCGCTTGGCGTGCTGACGAGCCGATGGCGGGGCGGGCACGGATGCGGGCGAAGGTGAAGCGAAGGTGATGGACAAGATCCTGACGATATTCCGGATCCCCGAACTGCGGCGCAAGATCATGCTGACCGTGGTCTTGCTCGCCGTATACCGTATGGGGTTCTGGATCCCGCTGCCGTTCATCGACCAGGCGCAACTGAAGGAGTCGATCGAACAGATGCAGGGGCAACAGGGCGGCGATCTGGGGCAGGTGATGCAGATCGTCGCGCTGTTCTCCGCGTCGCAGATCGGAAACAGCACGATCTTCGGTCTGGGCATCATGCCGTATATTTCGGCCTCGATCATCTTCCAGCTGCTGGCGAGCGTCTACCCCCCGCTGGAACGGCTGCAGAAGGAAGGCGAGGCCGGTCGCAAGAAGATCAATGAGTACACCCGGTATGCCACGGTGTTCATCTGCCTGGGACAGAGCTTTTTCTGGATCTATGCCCTCTCCCGTGGTGCGATGGGCGGTGGCGGCATTCTGCTGGAAGAGTACAACAATCTGTTCTGGTGGATCGTCGGTACGTTCGTGATGACCGCCGGGACGATTTTTCTGATGTGGATCGGGGAACAAATCGATGCTTACGGCGTCGGGAACGGAATCAGCCTGTTGATCATGGCGGGGATCATCGCGCGGATGCCGGAAGCGGGGAGGGAACTGCTTGCGCCGGCGTTCGAGAGTGGTATTGCACTCGGTCAGGATCGCGGCATCGACAAACTGCTGCTGTTGGCGGCCTTGTTCCTGTCAGTCGTGGTGTGGGTGCTGGCGATTACACAGGCCCAGCGGAGGATTCCGATTCAGAGTGCCAAGCACGTGCGCGGGCGTCGTGTGTTGGGGGGGCAGCGGCAGTTCCTGCCATTGCGGGTGAATCAGGCCGGCGTGATGCCGATCATCTTCGCGTCGAGTCTGCTGATGTTTCCGTACTTCATCTTTCGCCAGCTGGCGAAGGTGTTTCCCGAAAGTGCTACGTTGAATGCGTTGGCTCAGGCGTTCGGAACGCACGGCTACATCTACAACGTGTGCTACGTCATCCTGATCTATTTCTTCTGCTATTTCTGGACGGCGATCATTTTCAACCCGAAGGACATGGCGGAGAATCTGAAGGATTACGGCAGCTTCATCCCGGGATACCGGCCGGGTGCACGAACGGCCGCCTACCTGGAACAGGTGATGGCGCGGATCACGTTCGTGGGAGCGGCGTTTCTCGCGATCGTGGCCGTGATCCCTACGATCATTGCCACGTCCATGGGAATTCCGTACCTTGTGGCGAGCTTCTATGGCGGCACCGGTTTGCTGATTGTGGTTTCGGTGGCGCTGGATCTGGTGCAGAAGATCGACAGCCATCTGGTGATGAGAAACTACCCCAGCCTCCTTGGGACGGAAGTCTGATTTGAACGGCATCGACCTTTTGTTGTCGGTGTCGATACCTGCGGCCGCAACTCGGTGCGATGCGATGTGAAGGGTGAGCTGCCCATCGAACTGCTGTGAGGTGTCACGATGAAGGTGCGATCGAGCGTCCGAAGAATCTGCGAGCGGTGCAAGATCGTTCGCAGAAAAGGGCGGGTCTATGTCATCTGTTCGGCGAATCCGCGCCACAAGCAGCGACAAGGGTGACGGGACGGTGGTGTCGTCCAGCCCGGCCGGCCTTGCGCCGCGAGGAGCACCGCTGTGTACAGACAATGCGAGCGGGCGAAATCATCGAGTGGTTTGAATGGGAGCCGGTGAGGCGTCTGTGGCCGATGGGCGGCCTTCGAGGGTGAGGGATCAGAAATGCCGCGTATCCTGGGTGTCGACGTACCAAACGACAAGCCGACGTACATCGCCCTGACGTACATCTACGGTGTGGGGCGGACGACGGCGATTCGCATCTGCCAGGAGCTGGGGATCGATTTGCAGAAGAAGGCGCGGGAGCTGTCGGAGGACGAGATCAGCCGGATCAGCAGCTACCTGGACAATGAAGTGCTGGTCGAAGGCCAGCTGCGTCGGCGGGTTCAGCAGGATATCGCTCGGTTGCGGGACATCCGCTGTTACCGTGGGCTGCGGCATCGACGCGGCCTGCCGGTGCGTGGGCAAAGGACGCGAACGAACGCGCGGACGCGCAAAGGGGTCAAAAAGACGGTGGCCGGCAAGAAAGGTGTGAAGGATCTGCGACACTGAGCAGGTGTGTCGGACAACTGTCGTAGGCGTGCCGTCGTCTGGGGGTGGCAAGGTATCCTGAGCGGCTCGACGGGCAATCGGGGCCGCGGTGGACAGCGGCGAGCGACGTGCGAGGCGTTGGAGAGAGACGTATTCGGGCTCGCAAGCCGGCCCGGACGGCAGGCTTTCTCCGGCCTGGGCGCCTGTCGCAGCAAAGTTTGAAGTCTGGTGGATTCGTTGCAGTTGGTTCGGTGAAGGGGAGAGCAGCTCGTGGCCAAGTCGCGCAGACGCAAGGTGCGGCGCAATGTTTCGCGTGCGGTGGCTCACATCAAAGCCACGTTCAACAATACGATCGTGACGATCACCGATCCGAACGGCGACGTATTGTGCTGGGCTTCGGCCGGAACGTGCGGTTTCAAGGGAAGCCGCAAGAGTACCCCTTTTGCCGCTCAACGGGCCGCAGAAACGTGCGCGGAGCGGGCGGCGAAATTCGGTGTGCGGGAGCTGGAAGTCAAGGTGAAAGGGCCCGGTAGCGGGCGGGAAAGCGCCATCACGGGCCTGCAGACGGCGGGTATCGTGATCCGCGCCATCGAGGATGTCACACCGCTGCCACACAACGGCTGCCGTCCGCGCAAGAAGCGGCGGGTATGAGCGGCTGTGCGGGCCGACGACCGCGGAACGCCCTGGTTCGGTGGCGCTGCCGGGAAGTGGTTCGCGTATTCCGCGGCGCGGTGCGGCCGTCGATTGCAAGACGGTGATCTGAAATCGTCGTTCATGGGGGAGAAGCCGGATGCGGATTCGCTGGCGAGGACTGGAACTGCCGAGCAAAATCGCTCTGGACCGCGAGACGGCCAGTGATACCTATGGGAAGTTCGTGGTCGAGCCGTTCGAACGCGGCTTTGGTACGACCATTGGCAATGCGATGCGGCGGATCCTGCTGTCCAGCCTGGAAGGCAGCGCGGTGACACGCGCGCGAATTCAGGGCGTGCAGCATGAGTTTTCTACGTTGCCGGGTGTACTGGAGGACGTCAGCGACATCTGTCTGAATCTGAAGTCGCTTGTCGTGAAAAATTATTCTTCGACGCCGAAGATCCTGCGGATCGACAAGCAGCAGACGGGAGTGGTGACCGGAGCAGACGTGCTGGTCGACGATCAGGTCGAAGTGCTGAACAAGGATCTGGTGATAGCGACGCTGACGCAGGACGTACCGCTGTACATCGAGATGACGGTGGAAAACGGTCGCGGCTATCGTCCGGCGGAAGAACAATACCAGCAGGGGCAGCTGGAGCCCGGCGAAATCCCGTTGGACGCCGTCTTTTCTCCGGTCACCCGCGTGCGGTATCAGGTGGACGAAACGCGCATCGGTCAGCGGACGAACTACGATCGGCTGACGTTGGAAATCTGGACGAACGGTGCCACCAAACCGGAGATGGCGCTGGTGGAGGCGGCGAAGATTCTTCGCAAGCACCTGAACCCCTTCATCACGTATCGAGAGCCGGGACCGGAAATTTCGCCCGAGGGAGCGCTGCGCGGCATCACCGAGGCGACCGGTTATGCACCCGTGGACCCGGAACTGGAAGAGAAACTCAATCGCAGCCTCGCGGAACTGGAGTTGACGGTGCGGGCCACGAACTGTCTGGAATCCGAAGGGATCACGACCGTTCGGGACCTGGTGACGAAGACCGAAGACGAATTGCTTCAGATTCGCAATTTCGGCGAAACGACGCTGGAAGAGGTTCGTTCGCGACTGGCCGCGATCGGATTGCGGCTGGGAATGAAGATTCCCGAGCGGTCGGGCGGCCCGACACCGGGCGGTGGCATTCTTTGAGAACGGGGAGCACATCCCGCCGTTACGGTTGCGATCGCTCGAGAACGTTAGCCGGTGAGGCGCTGGAGTGGGCCACGCGGCGTACGTTCGTGCTTGTGGGAGCGGCGCGCGGACATTTACAAACGATACGTGGAAATCAACGGCAGACACGGGTTGGTGTGCGATGAGACACAAAGTTCGGGGACGCAAACTTGGACGCAATGCGGCACACCGCCGGGCGATGTTTCGCAACATGGCGTCGAGTCTGTTGCGGACTCTGCGGGTGGATCCTGCGGATCCGGCGAGTCCGAAGCACCGCGGCCGGATCGTCACCACAGTGGCCAAGGCGAAGGAGCTGCGGCGTTTCGTCGAAAAGCTGGTCACGATGGCTCGCAAGGCCCGGCGGATCGAGCAGCAGGCCGCGCAGTTCGGCACGGACGCGGTGCGGGGGTCGGACGCCTGGCGTCAATGGCGTGAGTCGGAGCAATGGCAACGCTGGAACCAGGCGATCGCTCCGGCGATCGCTCTGCGCCGTCGTGCGTTCGCATTGTTGCGGGACAAGGAGGCGCTGGACATCCTGTTCACGGAAGTGGCCGAGCGGTTTGCCGACCGGGATGGCGGCTACACGCGAGTCGTGCGGTTGGCAGAATACCGCTTGGGGGATGCCGGTCAGAAGGCGATTATCGAATTTGTCGGCGAGCACGATCGGCGGCCCAGGGAGCGGACGCGTCGGCCGGCACAGCTTCCGGTCGCCGAAGAGACGACGTCGGGGGAGATGGCCGGAGGGGACGGCGAGCCGGACAACGATCAAGCTACGGCGACGGTAGAGCAGGCCGCGGAGTCGAGCCGGGGCGAGCCTTCCGGAACGGAGACGGCCGAGGGAAGCGGCGAAGAAGGCGAACAATCGGCCGGGGGCGGCGCGGCGTAGGAACGGTTCGTGGGGCGAGCGGGAACGCCGGGACTGTTTGCCCGGTGCGAGCGCGGTCTCGACGGGTGGCCCGCGCGGTCTCAGAGAAGAATTGGCGGGAACGGATCGTGATGGCGGTCGGACGATTGAGCTGTGGAGGGTCGTGGTCGGCTGCTGCCGCGCGTGTGGCGGACGTAGTCGACGCCCATTCGATTGTGCGCGGTGCTGTTGCGGGTCGGCACCGGTCGCCGCTGTGAAGGCAACGACGCAGCAGGACGCCCCAGGCCCCGGTGCCTGGGGTTTTTTTGTCGTCCGGCCGATTGGCATGGGTCGGCGACGCGTGGGGCGGCGGAATGATGCTGAAGATTTCGACGTGAGGCAGCCATGCAACGGCACATTCAGATCTATGACACCACCCTCCGCGACGGGAGCCAGGGGGAGGGTGTGTATTTTTCGCTTCAGGACAAGCTGCAGATCACGAAGAAGCTGGACGAGTTGGGTTTCGACTTCGTGGAGGGCGGATATCCGCTGTCGAATCCCAAGGACAAGGAGTATTTCCAGCGCGTTCGGGATATCGAGTTGCGCAACGTGACCGTGGCGGCGTTCGGAATGACGCGACGAAAAGGGGTCGATGCCGCCGCCGACGCCGGAATGCAGGCGCTGCGCGATTCGATGGCCCCGGTGGTCACGATCGTGGGCAAGACGTGGGATCTGCACGTCACCGAAGTGTTGCGGGTGGACGAGCAGGAAAACCTGCGGATGATCGCGGATTCGATTGCGTACCTTGTGGCGGAGGGGCGCCGTGTGATCTATGACGCGGAGCATTTTTTCGACGGGTGGAAGTCGAATCCGGATTTCGCTCTGCGGACGATCCAGGCGGCGGCGGACGCGGGGGCCGAACTGATCGTGCTGTGCGATACCAACGGCGGCTGTCTGCCGGAGGAAATCGCGGCGGGCGTGGATGCGGCGCGGGAGGCGATCGCGGTTCCGGTCGGCATTCATTGCCACAACGATTGTGACGTGGCCGTGGCGAATTCTCTGATTGCGGTGGATCACGGTGCGGTACAGGTGCAGGGGACGGTCAATGGGATCGGCGAGCGGTGTGGCAATGCCGATCTGATCAGTGTGATCGCCAATCTGGCATTGAAGAAGAGCGGCTATCGCGTGTTGCGCGAGGGCGGAGTGCGCCATCTGTGCGAGCTTTCGCGGTTCGTGTACGAACTGGCGAACATGAATTTCCGGCACAACCAACCGTTTGTGGGGCCCAGCGCGTTCGCTCACAAGGGCGGAATGCACGTGCATGCGGTGAATCGGCTGGCTCGCAGTTACGAGCACATTCCGCCGGAGGTTGTCGGCAATGCGCGTCGCGTGCTGGTCAGCGAACTTTCCGGGCGGTCCAACATCATCGCCAAGGCGACGAAGTACCAATTGGCCCATGATGAGGCATTGATCCGCCGGGTGTTGGAGCGTGTGCAGGACCTGGAGGCGGAGGGCTATCAATTCGAAGCGGCCGAAGCGTCGTTTGCTCTGCTGTTGAAGAAGGAAGCCGGTACGTATCGGCCGAAGTTCGAACGGATACATTTCCGGGTGAACGTGGAGACCGCGGCGGGTGCCGAACCACAGACCGAGGCGACCGTCAAGCTCCGTGTGGACGGTCGCATCGAACACGTGGTGGCCGAAGGCGACGGACCGGTCAATGCACTGGACAACGCGTTGAGGAAGGCTTTGCTGGGAACGTATCCGCGATTGGCCGAGATGCGGCTGATGGACTATAAGGTTCGCGTCATCAATTCCCGCGAAGGCACCGCAGCGCGCGTCCGCGTGGTGATCGAAAGCTGTGATGGCACGGACGTGTGGACCACGGTGGGCGTCAGCGAGAACATCATCGAAGCCAGCTGGTTGGCTCTGGTGGACAGCGTCGAATACAAGCTGTTCAAGGACGAAGGGGAGATGTTCACAGAGAGCGGAACGCCGCGCGCGGACGAGACGGCCGATCAGCCGGCGGCTTCGGGAGCGTCCGGGACGGGAACGTGACGGGCCGGTCGACCTGCGGTGCCGCCGAACCGCGGGGAGCCGGCGAGATTCTGGATGTACGCGGCGATTCGGCGGCGCTCGGCCGGCGGTGGTCGAGGCACCGCTTTGCGGCCGGCCCGGTGAAGGCGGCGAGGCGGGATTGTGCCGTGCGAACAGCCGGTGCGATCCCATGGTCTGGCGCGGCAACGCAAGCGGCTGCCGCGGTTGCAGGCGGCGGAGTGCCGGGGCGTCGATGCGACGATCGGACGGAATACGTCAGAAGAGGACTGTTCGAGGAAGCGATGAACAGCGAACTGCCGAAGCAATACGATCCTCAGGCGGCCCAGGAGCGGTGGTATCCGGTCTGGGAGCAGCGTGGTTATTTCAATGCGGATCCGAATCCGCAGCGCAAGCCGCACACGATCATGATTCCGCTGCCGAACGTGACCGGCGCGCTGCACATGGGACACGCGTTGAATGCCACGCTTCAGGACATCATCACGCGGTGGCGGCGGATGCAGGGCTATGAGGCGTTGTGGATGCCGGGCACGGACCATGCGGGCATCGCAACGCAGGCGGTGGTTGAGCGGCGGATGCTGGAAGAAGAGGGATTGACCCGGCACGACGTCGGCCGTGAGGCGCTGGTTGAGCGGATCTGGCGGTGGAAGGACACCTATGAGCAGCGGATTCTGAACCAGTTGAAGCGGTTGGGAGCCAGCTGTGACTGGCGGCGCACTCGCTTCACGCTCGATGAGGTCTGCTCACGCGCGGTGCGCCGCACGTTCTTTCGATTCTTTCAGGACGGTTTGATCTACCGCGGCAAGCGGCTGGTCAACTGGGACACGTATCTTCAGACGGCGGTGGCGGACGATGAAGTATTCCGGGAGACGGTCCGGGGACATCTTTGGACGTTCACCTACCCGCTGGTCGACGGCAGCGGGACGATTGCGTTTTCCACGACGCGGCCGGAAACGATGCTCGGCGATACCGCGGTCTGCGTGCATCCGAACGACGAACGGTATCGGCACCTGATCGGCAAGCATGTGCGGATTCCGCTGATCGGCCGCGAGATTCCGATCATTGCGGACGGGTTGCTGGCGAAAAAGGAATTCGGCACCGGTGCGGTAAAAGTGACGCCCGCCCACGACCCGAACGACTATGCCTGTGCCCTGCGCAACAACCTGCCGATGATCAACATCCTCAACCCGGACGGGACGATCAACGAAAACGGCGGTCCCTACGCGGGGCTCGATCGATACGAAGCCCGTCAACGGGTGGTGGAGGACATGAAGAAGCTGGGCCACTTCGTCAAGGTCGAAGACCACGAGATCGAATTGGCCCACAGCGATCGCTCGAAGACGCCGATCGAACCGTATCTGTCCGACCAGTGGTTTGTGAAGATGGCGGATCTGGCGCAGGCGGCCATGGATGCGGTGCAGGACGGTCGCGTGCGGTTCTTCCCGTCGCGATATGCCAAGACGTATCTGGACTGGCTGGGCGAGAAACGCGACTGGTGTATCAGCCGGCAGTTGTGGTGGGGGCATCGGATACCGATCTGGTACTGCGATACGTGCAGTGAGGCGGAGCTTCGGGCCGCGTTCGGTGACCGCGGGGACGTGTGTTGGCGGCGCGACGAGGAAGCTGCTTGCTGGCTGATCTGTTCGGAGAGGGACCTGCCCGAGGATGCCCTGGGCCCGCAGCATCGTCTGGTGCAGGACGAAGACGTTCTGGACACGTGGTTCAGCTCCGCCTTGTGGCCGCATGCGACACTTGGATGGCCCGACCTGGAGCACAATCCGCCGCTGATCGGCGAAGATCCATCGCCGCCGACCGGCCGCAACGAGGTACTGGCGTATTTCTATCCGACGAACGTGCTGATCACCAGCCGCGACATCATAACGTTGTGGGTGGCGCGGATGGTGCTCACCGGGCTGTACAACATGGGAGAGGTTCCGTTTCATCATGTCCACATCCATCCGAAGATCCTGGACGGCTTCGGGCAGACGATGTCCAAGTCCAAGGGCAATGGTGTGGACCCGATGGACCTGATCGACAAGTACGGCACAGACGCGGTGCGTTTCACGATCGCGTCCCTGGCCGGGGAGACCCAGGATGTGCGGTTGCCCGTCGGTTATGAATGTCCGCACTGTGGGCACGTGATTCCGCAGACGCTGGAACATCAGAAGGCGATTCCCGCGGGTGGAGAAAAGCCGCGTGTTCAATGTCCGAAATGCAAAAAGTCGTCGCAGTATTCCAGCCCGTGGTTCGATCCGGATCCCGGCGAACCCGTGGCGCGGATGGTCAGCGAGCGATTCGAATACGGCCGCAATTTCTGCAACAAGCTGTGGAATGCGTCGCGGTTTGCATTGTTGAATCTGGAGGGCTACACGCCGGCGCCGATCGCCGATGAAGAGCTGCGGCTGGAGGACCGCTGGATCCGCAGCCGTCTGGCAGACACGGCGGCGACGGTGACCGAATGCTGGGGCCGGTATCAGTTCGACGCGGCGACGCGGGCGTTGCGGGATTTCACGTGGAACGAGTTCTGCGACTGGTATCTGGAGATGCTGAAGCCGCGGCTGCGTGACGAGGCGCTTCGGCCGGTGGCTCAACGGATGCTGGTGGGTGTGCTGGATTGCCTGTTGCGGCTGTTGGCTCCGACCGTTCCGTTCGTGACCGAGGAATTGTGGCAGCGCTTGAACGCGGTGGCCTCGCCGCGCGGACTGCCGGAGCCGAGGCCGGCGGCGGAAAGCGTGATGATCGCGCCCTGGCCCGAATTGCCGGATTCGTGGCGGGATGCGGCGATCGAGAAGCGCTTCGAGCGGTTGCAGGAGATCGTGGTGGCCGTGCGGAACGTGCGTGCCGCTTACGGCATACCGCCGACCACACCGCTGAGATTGCAGTTGCGCTGCGATGCTGCATTGGCGGCGGACATGCGGGACGTGGGCGGCCAGTTCGAAAATCTGGCCCGCACGGTCCTGCAGGCGGCTGGTGCGGAAATCGAGCGGCCTCCCGCCTCCGCCAGCTTTTCGCTTCCCGGCGTGGATGGATTCGTGCCATTGGAAGGCATCGTGGACATCGAGGCCGAAATCCGTCGGCAGGAGAAGCAGGCCGAGAAGCTGAAGAAAATGATCGCGGCCAGCGAAACGAAACTGGCCAATCCGAACTTCGTGCAGAAAGCGCCGCCGGAGGTGGTCGAGAAGGCGCGACGGACGCTGGCGGAGTTGCAGCAGCAGTTGCGCAATGTCGAGCAGATTCTGCAGCAATTGCGTGCCTGAGGCACGGCGGCGATCCGTTGCGGAAGGCCCGTCGGCCGCAGACAACGTGGCCGGTTGCACCGATCGTTGCAGATCGCCATTTCTGATGGTGGCATCCCTGGGAGGGCGGCAGGCGGAATGAGCGCGGCCAAACCGAATCGTTTCGAACTGGAGCGGCGCAAGAAGCGGGACCGCATCGCGGAGCTGGGGCACGATCCGTACGGGCAGCGGTTCGACGGGCACCGACCGATTGCAGAAGTGCGTCCGCTGTGTCCGGAGCAGCCGGGCGTTCACGGTCCGAAGGTACGTGTCGCCGGACGCATCATGCTGCGCCGAAAGGCCGGCAAGCTGCGGTTCTATGACATTCAGGACTGGACGGGAAAGATCCAGTTGTTGTTTTCACGAGGGCATCTGAGTGATGAACAGTGGGAATTGATGACGCTGCTGGATCTGGGGGACCTGATCGGCGTCGATGGCACGATGTGGCGTACGGAAACCGGCGAGGTGTCGATTTTCGTGGAGAAGCTGACCGTGCTGTGCAAGTCGCTGGCTCAGCCTCCGGAAAAGTACCATGGCGCGCGGGACATCGAACTGCTGCTGCGCCGCCGCTACATCGATCTGATCTACAATCGCCGGACGTTGGAACGGTTGCTCGACCGCACGCGGATCATCGAGTCCGTGCGGCGGACGCTCGCTGCGCGCGGGTTCGTCGAAATGGAGACGCCGGTGTTGCATTCGATCGCCGGCGGCGCGGCGGCTCGGCCCTTCGTCACGCATCACAACGCACTGGATATGGATCTGTATCTGCGGATCGCGCTGGAGCTGCATCTGAAGCGTCTGATGGTGGGGGGCGTCGAGCGGGTCTACGAGATCGGCCGGGTTTTCCGCAACGAAGGCATCGACGCCACGCACAATCCGGAATTCACGATGCTGGAGGCGTATCAGGCCTATGGCGACTACCACACGATGATGGATTTGACGGAAGCGATCATCGTGGATGCCCTTGGGGCGATACAGGACTCGCTAAAGGTCGAATACGAAGACGGCGTGATCGATTTCACTCCCCCCTGGCCGCGGCGGACGTATGCCGAGCTGTTCGCCGAGCACGTGGGTTGCTCGATGAACGACGAGCGGGCCGTACGTGAGAAGGCTCGGGAGCTGGAGATCCCGACCGATGGGGTCCATCCCGACGTTCTGGTCAACGAGCTGTTCGAAGAACTGGTCGAGGACAAGCTCAGCGGCCCGGTCTTCGTGATCGATTATCCGGCTTCGATCTGCCCCTTGACGAAGCGGAAGCGGGACAATCCGCGGATTGCGGAGCGGTTCGAGCTGTTCGTGCGCGGAATGGAACTCGCGAACGCGTACACCGAGCTGAACGATCCGGACCTGCAGGAGGAGCTGTTCCGCACGCAACTGGCCGGTTTACCGGAAGAAGAGTCGATGGCGCGGATGGACCACGATTTCATCGAAGCGTTGAAGGTGGGCATGCCGCCGGCGGGCGGCTTGGGCATCGGTATCGACCGCCTGGTGATGTTGTTGACGGGAGCGCGCAGCATCCGGGATGTGATCGCGTTCCCATTGCTGCGGCCGGAGCGCTCGGGCAAACAGCGCGACGATGCGAAGCCCACGGCCGCGGGCAGGAACTGAGCCGTCTGGCCGCCGCTGGGGATGGTGGGTTCGATGCGGATGGCGAAGCCGGTTGTCTCGACGGCGGGCACGAGTGACCTCAGCCGGTCCGCGACGCGCGGAACAGGTTCTGCGTGAGGTGGACCTGGCCTTGATGGTGCGCTTCGTGCCAGGCGATCACGTGCAGGACCTTCCGCAGCGTCCAACCGCGTTCGGCGAACCCCTCGGGGATCCGCTCGAGATCGGCGTCGGTGAATTGGCTGACCGCCTGCAGCAGGCTCTCGCGTGTCCGCTGGAGCATCCGCCGGATTTCTTCCAAGTCCGGGATGTCGTCGTCGGGAACACTGTCGCGCCCGAAGCGGCGGACCAGTTCGGGCTGGTCGAAGGGCCGTTGGTGCAGTCGTTCGGTGGCGAACAGTCCTTCGGTCACGGCGATATGCATCAATTGCCACGCCGAATGGGCACGCCCGGGACCGGGGCGGAACGCCAAGGCCGCCGGCGGATCGTCCTCTGCCGCGATCTGATCCAGCGTGGCCAGCGTGCGCTCGCGGTTGTTCTGCCACACTTCGGTGATGATTTGGATTTCCGACTTCATCTCGAGATCCTTGCTGCAGGCTGGGACTGGAGACGCTTTCGGGCAACCGTTGGCGGTGACGCGGACCGTATCATAGCGTTTGGGCCGTGCGGGAGCGGCCCAGGGCGGGTGGCGTTCCGCAACGAGCACGCGGCGCGGCGATGTCGGCGCGATCATTCCATGACGTCGTCCAGCAGCGATATGCTCACCAGCTCGTCGCGTCGTATCCAGACCCGTCGTCGGTTGGCGCGGATGCCGTGCCGTTTGGAGTCCAGCACGTACAGTTCGCGCGTCGTCGAGGTATCGCGCAGGTCGTGGACGTCGGCGTCTTCAAGCAGTAAAAACTGCTCTTCTACACGGGTCAGGCGACCCACGTAAACGTACTGGCTGGCGGCGTCGACGACGACATTCCGCCCGATCAGTTCAGCGAAAACCTCGGGGGATCCGGTCACGCTTATCCGGCTCCTGACGGGACGTTCGTGGACGCCGCGACGAGCACTCGGGAGCAGCAGCCGCGCCCGCTCCGCGCAGTTTGCCGCCGCTGGTCCCTCGGTGCAAACGTCGGACCCGATTGCCGGCGGTCGAATCGTCGTGCGATTGGGGCCGGGTACTCCGGATCTGTCGATTGTAGGGAATTTGCGGCTCCGATTGGGTATTTGTCCTGAAAGAAGTTCCGCGGTTGGCGAGACAGGTTGCCAGTGGCAGCCGAATTCAGACGTGTATACGACCGGAACCGCATGAAACGGGCCGGCGGTCGAGCGCAAATCGGATGTCCCGGAACCCACCGTCGCCGCGGCTCAGCGACGCAGCGTACCGCCGGGGGAGCCGTTGCGTCCGCGGACGCAGGGAGAGCATTCGGCCATGAGTGACGTCAGCGTCATGGGAGCATGTGAATCGGCCGACTACAGTGGCGACCGTTCTGCGGTGCCGCGGGCGAGCAAAGGTCTGTCGCGTCGCGAGTGGCGTCGCAAGCGGTGGCATGTTCTGCCCGGCTGTCTTGCCTTTGTCGTGCGGTGGATTCCACACGACCGACCGGTGGCGCTGCTGTTCAATATCGTGGCTACGGCGATCGCCGTGGGGTGGGCATTGTGGGCGCGCACGAGGTTTCAGAAGATTCGGCGGAGTGGTGAAACCGATGCCGCGGCGAACTCGGTGGTCTTCGGGTACGCGGCTTTCGTTCTGCTGTCGTTGTGGGTCTTTCCATCGAATCCCGAACTGGCCATGGCGACGCTGGCCACGTTGGCTTGGGGCGATGCGGCGGCGGCGGTGGTGGGGATGAACCTCGGCGTGCGGAGCTGGCCGTGGAATCCGCGCACGACGATTCTGGGGACGTTGGGATTCATTGGCGCGGCGCTGGTCACGGCGGTCACGGCCTATCATTGCGAATCCGCACTGCCCGCGAGCTGGTGGCAAAGCGTCCAGGTCGTGGCTCCGGGTGTGTTCGCCGCAGCCGCGGTCGAATCGCTGCCCTGGAAATTCGACGACAATCTTCCGACGGCATTGACGGCCTGGATCGTGCTTGCGGTCGTGCACGGTGGTGTCGTCGGTTTCTGAACTCCGAAACGGTCCGCTCGGAGTGTTTCGGCGGCTCGTGGCAGGTTTCGCGTGACGTGTGCGCGTCCGTCAACGGTAGCCGCTTCTCGCCAGAGATTTCGTGTCCGGTGTGTCCGGTCGCATTCTCGCCATCTCTCACGCTCGCGCGGCACCGCTGACGGTAGACCCGGCGGCGATGAAACGGTATGTGCGAGCCATCTGACGTGGAATGCGGCACAAGGCATCATCGAGCGGGGCAGCATGATGGCATCACACTCGGATTCGATCCCCACCGCAGTCGCCGTGGTGGGTGCGGTGCTGGCCGGGGCGATTGTGGTGAAGCATGTCCTGGCAAGGCTCCGCATACCGGCGGCCGTGGGCTACATCGCCCTGGGGGCGTTGCTGTCGCTGTTGAACGAGCGATGGGTGTGGAGGACGCCGTTTCTGGATGCGGTATTCCGTTTTCTGGGTGCGATTGGTGTGGCCTGTCTGCTGTTTCGCGTGGGTTTGCAGTGCAATCTTCGAGCGCTGTTGGCGCAATTGGGGCGTGCGGCTCGGGCATGGATCGGCGATTTTACGATCAGTGGGTTGCTGGGATTTTCCGTGGCCTATTACTGGCTGGGGCTGCCGGCGATGACCGCGGCGGTGGTCGGGGTCGCGTTGACGGCCACGAGCGTTGGCGTGTCGGTGGTGGCGTGGCAGGAGCGACGGATGCTGGACAGTCCGGACGGGGAGCTGATGCTGGACATCGCAGAGCTGGATGACATTTCCGGAGTGCTGGCGATGTCGGTGCTGTTTGCCGTGTTGTCGGCGGCCGAGGGCGGGACGGACGCGATCCGCTGGTTACCGTTGCTGGGAAGTTTCGCGCCGAAGGTGTCGGCATTCGTGGCGGCGTGTTGGTTGTATGCGGAGTTCGTGGAGGCGCGGTTGAGTGCATTACTGCGACGTTCGCAACAACCGACCGATCCACTGCTGTTGATTCTGGCGACGAGTTTGCTGATCGCGGCGTTGGCCGAGTGGCTCGGGCTGTCGATGGCGATCGGGGCTTTCTTCGCGGGCTTGATGTACAGCCGGGACCCGCAGCAGGTACGGATCGAGGCGTCGTTCGATGCGATCTACGGGTTGTTCACGCCGTACTTCTTCGTCGCGGTCGGCCTGGGGGTGGTCTGGCCGGCGATGGTCCCGGCCCTGAGAATGGGAGTGGTGCTTCTGATCGCGGGCATCGTGGGCAAGGTTCTCGGCAACGGCCTGCCCGTGGCTTCGATGCGCGGTCTGCGCAGCGGCGTGGTCATCGGGTTCAGCATGATTCCCCGAGCCGAAATCGCGATGGTGGTGGTCCAGCGTGCACGGGAGGCCGATCCGACGCTGGTGCCCGACACGGTGTTCGGGGCGATGGTGCTGGTGTCGCTGGTGACCTGCATCGCCGCGCCGTTGATCGTTTCGACATTCCTGGACCGCTGGCGGCCGGGGGCTTGAGGGCCGCTGCTTCGATGCCACTGGTTGCCGTGGCCCTCGGATGCGTACGATGCACCGTGTGTTCCGTGTCATTGTGTGGTCACGCGGTGACGGTCGTCGAGGGGGGAACGGTGTCGACGTTGCATGATCGGCTGAGGGCGAATCTGGGACGTGTGCGTGACCGAATCGCTTCGGCCTGCGCCGCGGCGGGGCGTTCGCCGGAGTCGGTGCGGTTGGTGGCGGTGACCAAGTATGCTCAGTGGTCGTGGGTTGAGGAGCTGATCGGGCTCGGCGTGACCGATCTGGGCGAAAGTCGGCCGCAGCAGTTGGAGCGTCGGGCGCCGCTGTCGGCGGGGCGTGTGACGTGGCATCTGATCGGGCATCTGCAGCGGAACAAGGTTCGCAAGGTGCTTCCACTGGCCCGGTGGATCCATTCGGTGGATTCGGCACGACTGTTGGACCGAATCGAGCTGATCGCCGCGGAGCTGCAAGTCCGGCCCCGTGTGCTGTTGGAGGTGAACGTGTCCGGCGAGGCGAGCAAGGACGGGTTGTCTCCGAGCGAACTGCTGGAGAATGCCGACCGATGGCGTGCGGTGCGCCATGCGGATCTGTGTGGATTGATGACGATGGCTCCGCTGGTGGCGCGGTCTTCGGAGGCACGCCCGTACTTCGATCGGCTGGTGCAGTTGCGGGACCGGTTGCGGGAGATGTGGGACGATCCCGCGGCTTTGCCGGAGTTGTCGATGGGGATGAGCAACGACTTCGACGCGGCGATCGCCGCGGGGGCCACATGTGTGCGGATCGGCCGTGCGCTGTTCGAAGGGCTGGAAGAGGTCGACGGCGGGACGTAGGCGAGCGACCGGGGGTTCGCCCGCACGTCCGTCGGCTGGCGGTTCATGGACGGGATCGGTCTGCCAGTGTCGCTCGAAGGGGTATGGCCACCGTCGGCGGAGGTTTGCGGGGCAACGGAAGGTCAGCGGTTGCGGGGCCGGCCGGTGACGCGGGTGTCGAAGGGAGGACCGAATGGAGCACGGCGTGTCCCGAACCGAGCGAGCGTGTGTGGCGGCGGCGCGGTTCGGTCTGGCCGCCTGGGTTGGGGCGGCCACCCTGTTCGTCGTCGTGGGGGTGCGCGAAATCCGCTTGCCGGAGCTGGATTCAACGGCCCGGGCGGCATTGGCTCGGGTTCGCTTTCCGGCGTATTACGCTTTCGGATTCGGACTGTGCGGGATGTCGTGGGTGTCGGTGTCGGCGGCGTATGTTCTGCGGCGGAGCCGCCCGCTGGGGGTCGCGTGGTTGCTCGTGACCGCAGGACTGTCATCGATGATCGCGGATTTCGTGGCGATCTATCGGCCGCTTCACGAGATGCTCCGCCGGGCCGACGCGGCGCGACCTGCGGCGTTCGGGACGTATCACCGGTGGTCGATGTACGTCAATGCGGCAGACTGGTGTCTGCTTCTTGCGGCAGCTCTGATTCTGTGCATGTACGAGCCTATCGGCGGCCGTCGCGATCCGGGAGTTGCCGCGGTGGATCGGACGTCGGATCACTGAAGCGTCTGTGGTGGGACGAGCCGCGGCGGCCGGTCGATCGGTCTGGGGGCGTTTGCGGAATCTCGAG